>QMZC01000120.1 GCA_003662995.1 Archaeoglobales archaeon | reverse complement strand
TTATTTCCAGAGGTACTTTGTTTCTCTCGAAGATTTTTAGCTCTTCTACAATTTCCTTTACTTTTAGCATAATAATGCATGATTTTAAGTATCTATAGTTTTATACTAATGTGGACATGTCCAGTCGAACAATGGAAATCTTTATCTACAAGATGGAGGAAATAAGATTATAAGCGCGGGTAGTCTAGTGGTAGGACAACGGCTTTCCGAGCCGTTAGCCCGGGTTCAAATCCCGGTCCGCGCATGGCTATTTTTTAATCTACGGTTTTTCAAACAATTCTCAAATCACAATCAACTTTATAACTTTTAATCGTTACACATTGTATGGAACACAACGACATCCTTCTTGAGATCGAAAGCGTTTTTAAAGACTATCACCTGAGGCAATCCCTAGATTTAAAATCACTACTAAAACTAAAATTAAGACTTATCGCAAATGAAGAGGCTCTCAATTTTTTATTTGACAACCTACATCACTTCGATAAATTTGAAAGAGAGATTTTACTGGAGGCGATATTTGAAGTTCTAACAGAAAAATTGGAAGATGATGTTCGTGAAGTAAATGTTAAAGTGGATATGCTTGAGAGACGTTTTGGATTTACTTTTCTAAGTGTTGACTTTTGGAGAAAATGGGTGGGCATTGTGATGTGGATATTAGTTGTTGCCATTTTGACCTTCATCGTTTTTACTCGAATTCACTAAACTCTTGAATTCAAATTTTAAAATCGAAGTATTCCCTAAATTCAGAAGTTATGTAATCCAACACGGTTCCTCTTGCTCTGTGTATTTCTAAATGCTCCATGATTTTCTTAAACTTACCATTGGCAATCCCATTGGCAATTATTGCAGCCCCTTCTGCAGACTGCTTTGCAAATCCAAATCCCTTTAATTTTATAATCTCGTATTCCGTCTTGATTGCCTTTGCAATTCTTGGAATTTCAAAAACTTTTCCTGATAAGAAAACTTTATTAATTTTGCCTACACTCACCTCTGCTACTCTTATTCCCTTCAAAATAAACTCAACAAGTATTTTATATTCTTTCAAGTGCTCAACTTCTTCAATTTTTACACCCCTATCTCTCAAGTAGCTCTTGATCCCTCCACTAAAAAGGAGGGATTTTGGGAAGGGTTTTAACAGATAAGCAAGTTCAGAATCCATAGCCCCCAAAGATGAAAAAGCAGGAAAACCCGACGTTCCCCCTACTCCATCAACAACCTTACCATTTTTAACTGAAATAAAGGCGTTAAATCCAAAACCTGCCTCAACCAAAACAAACCTTTGCTTATCTATTGGCACTTCATCGCTCAATTGATGCAAAGCAAGACAGACGGAGCAGAGTTTATCAGCAGTTCCCATGTCTATTCTGTTTATCTTTCTCCATTCGGGAATTGTTGGCAGATGTATTACACCCGGAATTGTATAGAGGTTCAAATTATCTCTCTTTGCGATTTCGATTAGCCTTCTCATCCCCATTGTAATATCTTTATCTTTATTCAACGTCATCAAAAACAGATCTCGCTCATCCAACTCTGAAAACCTCTTAATGGGCAATCCATAGCCGGATAACCCGGCAATCACATCCGCATTCAAATCTTTCAAAGCTTTTAGTAGTATGCTTGGATCCTCCCTAACTTCTCTCGTCAAAACTGTAATTTTGTCAAATGGCTCCTCATTTTCCAAGGCAAAAATTTCATAAGTTGAAGTGCCGGGGTCTATTCCCGCACATATCACCAGAGATCACCACCAAGATGGGTTGATATCTTGTCCGTTGTGCTCCTCATAATCCTGTCAAAGTAAACCACAAAACTCCCATCTTCTTCAACAGGATTGCTAAATGCTGCCTCAAACCCCATTTTTTTAACATGCTTTTTAAACAACTCAAAAACTTCTAAACTGTCAAATCTTAGCCTGTTCCTTTCAACAACTTTTTTTCCTTCGCTAACTTCTTTAATGCTATCAATCATAGGTTTAAGAATTGCCTCACCCAACCTTCTACACCTCTCAGTCAATTCATCCTCATCTTCACAAAACTCAAAACTTTGAAAACCCTCTCTAATTATCCTCGAAAACATGAAATTCCTTCCATACTCGTTAAAAAAACGAAATGCAAAACTTAAATCAGAGCAATTGCTCTGACTTGCGGTGTACTTTATTGGATTTTTCAACATTTCTCCATCTTTTATTACCACCCCCTCCCTACCTTCGCTACCCAATTCCTTAACGATCTCTATTATCTTTTCATGAGCCATCCTAACATCAACAACATCGAGAATGGGGGACATCTTTAAGGAGTATTCATCAACCAGTCTCTCTTTAATCTTTACTGGTAGAGCTTTGTTTGTTCTTCTTTGCCTCACACCAAAAACAAAAAAATCAAGGTTTTTGATTCCATAAACTGATTTGGAGACAAAGGGTGATTCCTCACCAACAGCCTCGCAACACAACATTAAATCTGGATTGTCCTTAAAGAAATCGAATGGTACAAGTTTCCTTGCCTTTTCAGTTGTATACGGACATATGTATCCTCTCCTCGTTATCGCATAAACGTTGTTGCCAAAATGCACGATTCTCACGTTGTAGCCATTCATTTTCTCCTCAACAACAACATCACCCTCTTTAAAGTGTTTGATTAGGGTTGGATACAAGGTTAATGCCCTCCTAATTTTAGGATAACCTCTAACTAAATCATAACCATCCTTTGTTTTTACTATTAACGTCCCCTCCTCGTACTCTCCAAACTTTTTATCAAGCTTATATGCATCAAGTAGATCGGGGAAAAAGGGATGTTTTATTAAAGCCTGCCTTAAGACTCTTCTCTCCTCAAGCCTAATAGCCGCTGATTTTGAAAGTTTTAAAACCTCTGCTACAAATTTCATACCATAATTTGAATTTACAAAAAGTTATGTTTTTGAATAAAGAAATTTGAGCATGTCTTTTTCTGTTATTATTCCCTCCAGTTTACCGTCATTCAATATCAAAGCTACACCGTAGTTTTTCTCAAGCATTGCCTCTACAATCCTAGAAATTCTCACATCAGAGTAAAAAGTTAAGGGTTCTTTATAAACGAGCAATTCATGGTTTGAAAGAATGGTTGAGATGGGTTTATCCAGAGCATCTTTTATATTGCCCGTTATTAACATCCTGAAAGCCTCACCGCTTCCAAAATACCTCAAAATTTCTCTGATTGTTATTAAGCCAATTAGAATTCCATCATCTATCACAGGCAATCTTCTTATTTTTTTGGAGATCATCAGTTTCATCGCTTCCTCAATTGTTACATTTGGTTTTACTGTCAAAACTCCCTTGCTCATGTAATCACTTGCAAATCCATCCAATTCGGTGTGCTTTGCTAGAAATTTTAGCATATCCCTCTCCGTAATAATTCCCACAACCCTGTCATCCCTATCAACAACAGGACAACCACCAACTCCCTTTTTTAACATCAATTCTAAAGCATCTTCCCATGAATCGGTGTATTCAACTGTTATCACATCTTTTTCCATTATCTTTTCAACTTCTTCATTTACCGCTGCTGGCAGGTTGTTGTTGTATCTTTCTTGGACAATTTTGTATTTACCACCACCACCAAAGAAATTAACGAGGTCGGTAGCGGAGATTATACCCTCTATTCTTTTTGTTCCGGCATCAGCAATTGGAACTCTTCTAAAATTGTGCTTGAGCATCGACTTCAAAGCGTTCATTATCGTGGTTGTTGGTGGCATTGTTATTACTTCTTTTGTAGCCAAATCCATGACACTGCCTTCTTTCAGGTTCGTTTTGTTTTTCATAACTTCACCTCATTCGTACGTCTCCAGACAGTCTTCGCAAATTCTTAGTCCATTGTGTTCAATCAGGTTGTCTGAAAATCTACCACACTTCTCACATTTACCATACAACTCCTCAGAATAACCGATGGAATTTTCGGTAATAAGTCTTGCCAACTCCCCAATATCCAACGAAACCCTCAAAATATCATTGTCTGTCACAATTCCCACTAAGTTGCCCATTTCATCAACAACAGGTAATCTCCTAATGCCCTTCTTTAACATTATCCTCGCCGCCTCTCTCAAACTTGTAGCGGGAGTTATCGTGACGAGTGGATAACTCATTATGTCTTTAAGCATTACGTCTGATGGCAACTTGTTTCTTGAAATTACCTTCTCAATCAAATCTTTTTCTGTAACAATACCCACAGGTCTTCCATTTTCAATAACTACTATACTACCAACACCGTATTCGATCATTTTCCTTGAGGCGTTGAGTAAAGATTCATCTTTAAACTCCACACAAACTTCCCTAGTCATAATCTCCTTCACTGGTAAATCTGCTTCCATGATCTCACCTTGCCAAAAAATCATCACGGAGTTTTAAAGATTTTTGCTTAAAAATGTAAATTCAAAAGTGTAAACGCATGAAAGCAATCAGTCCATTGATTTGCTGCATCATTCAACAAACTGTTATATACTTGTTTATAAGCATTAATTTGAAGCCCCGGTAGGGTAGCGGATATCCTTGGGGGCTGCGGACTCCCAGACCCGGGTTCAATTCCCGGCCGGGGCACTTTTATTTCTGATTCTACGCCCTACCGTGATTTTCAGAGAAACTCCGGGGATGGCTTGATAGCATTCCCGATGCTGACAAACAGAGAGAAGCGAACGTACTTGCTCTAGTCTTTTTTGTTGAGGTGTTAGAGAAAGAAGAGAGAAAGGAGGGGGTGTTGTCAGCAATGTTTAACGCTACTGCTTTTTAAGCTGTGGATTTTTGGAAATCAAAATTTAATTTTTGTTCTCTGCCCAGAGTAATAAGCATAATATAAAAAATTTCGAGATGAAAAAACTTTAAAAAAGGTTGTTTTACAACACCCAATGGACTATTTAAGATGGGATGAGACGTTGTTCAAGGATCCAGAGGTGTTCGATGCAAACTATCTGCCAGACATTCTGCTGTATAGGGAAATGCAATTAAACCAATTGGTTTCAAATCTAAGACCTGCCATAGCAGGTTTTCAGCCAATCAATTGCCTTTGCTTAGGTTTTCCAGCAACGGGAAAAACATCAGCGGTGAAATTCGTGTTCAAGCAAATTGAGGGTTTTGTTGTTGTTTGTTATATCAACTGCCAAGCTGTAAACACAAAACATCAAGTATGGACAAGGATTTTTGAGAGTATCGCCAATTTTAAACCTCACAGCGGGATATCGTTCTCAAAACTTTATTTAGCGTGTCTAGAGAAGTTAACCAAACCCTTGATCGTTTGCTTGGATGATTTAAATTATTTGGATAATAAAACACTAAACGATACGGTTTACTCGATTTTAAAAGCTTATGAAACAGTTGATGTTAAGATCGGGCTAATTGGAATAACAACTGACTTTCAAATACTCTCAAGGCTTGACTCACTCACCGGCTCGATGTTTCATGCCAATGAAATACACTTTCCATTGTACAACAAAAAAGAGATCAATGATATTCTAAAAAAGAGAAGTTGAGATAGGGTTTTATGAAAACGTTATAACAGACGAGGCATTCGAATTGATTGTTAATCTGACTCATAACTCTAAAGATTTGAGGCTGGGTTTGTATCTGCTAAAGATGTCAGCAATTGAAGCTGAGAGAGCTGCAAAGAGAAAAATAGAGGTCGAAGATGTTGAGAAAGTTTATGAAGGGGGGAAGAGCTTGTTTTTGGATAAAAGTTTATCATCATTAAACAGCTTAGAGAGAATTGTTAAAGGTAATTTACACCACAAATGAAGTAACCTCTGGGGAGCTTTATGAAAGTTTCAAGAAGAGGATTTCTTATAGAATATTTTACGAGACTCTAAAGAAGCTTGAGAGGATCAGGCTAATCGATTTGAAGATTATTGATTCGAGGGGTAAAACTCAAAGGATATTCAAGAAGTACGACGAGAACATCATGCTCGATGCTCTTGAGAGGATAAGCAGTTGAGTTGTCATTTAATTTTGAACTAATCTCTCTTTTAAATTTACCAGTCACTCTGCTAAAGACATTGCATCTTTGGTGATTTAGTTCCCAATAGCTACAAAATGTACAGAATGACAAAGTAAGTCCCCATCAAAACCAAACCCAAAGGCACACCTTCCCTCGCCCACTCCTTGCTTGTTATCCTTAACCTGCCAGCGGAAACTATGTTCGGAATGTTTCCCGGAATTAACATCCCTCCTGAGATTATTAAACCCATTAAAGCTCCCTGAATTTGCTTTAAAGTTAGAGCTGGGCCTATTTCAGCAGCCGTTAATGTTGCATTATCTAGAATAGCAGAAATCATGTTGACCCAGTAAAGTATTTCTGGGGGTATTTTTGTGAAATACCAGACAACAAGAGGTGCAAATCCCCCTCCTAGCAGTATTAATGCTGCAACGAAAAGATAGACCCTTATCGCCCTCAAAATAACAGTTCTCAGACTTTCTGTGTATTCTGGAAGTTCCACGTCCTTCATCTCCACTCCCTTACCAATCCTAATTGCTCCATAGATTGCCAAGAGCAAAACACCGGGAATTATGTATATGCCGAGCAAGTGAAACAAAAACATAAAATCAGCATGATAGGGCTCACCACTCAACTTAGACACGGCAATCGTTGATAATGGCTCCCCAACAGGTGTTAACGCTGCACCCAATCCCACAGCAAAACATGTAATCACAGTCATCTCAACCTTCTTCCTTCTATCTATGGGAATTGCTGCAACTATCTCAGCAAGCAATACGGCTGTAACAATTACCGAGAGGATACTTGAGGACAATCCAAATGTTAGTACGATGATAAAAGTAAAAATTGATAGTCCTATTTTGTTTTGCAGCTTTATCAGATTGCTGTAGATAGGTCTGTTAAAGAAGTGGATTATTAGCCCAACGATTAGAACGACTTGGAATATTCCTATTGGCAAACCACCTATGCTAACGGGAGCAACCAACGCCTCCTCGACTAGTCTGTAGCTCCACAGATTTGAGATGGTAACAGCAAGAATGCCCATTATTAGGAAAAAAGGCTCGAGATTTTCCTCAACTTTCTTAACTCTAAAAGGCAAAATTAATACCATTAGCAATACTACGAATAAGCCTATGGCGATGTGCATCACAGGCTCTTCTGCTACTGTTGGCATTGGATGCATGGGGCAAAAGTGGTGGCTGAATATATTAGTTTTTACATTTTAATCAGTATGAATTTTTGTTGCTCAACGAATGCACTTGCATCTTCACTTACACATACACCTACATACAAACCAAAGCAAAACCCATAAATAGTTAATGGTAATGACAATAATTACAATAATTACAATTGGGTGATTGGAATGATGCAAGTTGCAAGGGGTG
>QMZC01000119.1 GCA_003662995.1 Archaeoglobales archaeon | reverse complement strand
TATTTGTTAGATTGAATTTAAAAACATTATTAATTCCAAAAATTAAATGTAGAGTTAATGAATTTTTTAAATTAAAAATTTAAAAAGAAATAAAATTATAACTCTTTAGCAGCCATTTTCACGTCTTCGCCCTTAACGGTTTTTCTTCCAGCGTGATTTGCCAGTTCTACTGCTTTCTTGGATACTTTTAGAGCGTAATCTTCAATAGCCTCTGCCAAAGCCTTTTTTGCATCTTCACTAACTCTTGTAGCCCCCGCATTTCTTATAATTCTCTCAACTGGTGCCAGTGGCAGTTCCACCTCAACTCACCTCCTACAAACGAAACCGCTTTAGCCACTCTTTCTTGGTATTTCTCTTATATAAATTTTTAGCTTTAAACACTGTTCATTACCCTTTTTTAAAATTATAGAGTAACCTTCTTAAACCAATACAATTAGTTCATGAGTATCATGGACAACTTCATGCTTAGGGCATCAACACTGATGATATTTTAATTCAAACCTGTTATACTATATTTTCAATTGATGAATTTTATCATATATAATCATGTCGTTGACGATTCGAGCGAACCTGCTTAAATTATGCGCCACAATTTTATCGTTTATGATATGCCTAACATGGTAACCTTTCATTGTTAAATAATCTGAAATAAACTTTCTGTGACACCTCCAGTACAACCGTTCGGCACACATAATAGCTGTTCTGTATTTCGTGGCAATTTCAATTAATTCATCCATCGCTTTTTTGAATTCGTCAGTAAGCATGTAATCGGCGTAATTTCTAAAACCCTTGCTCTTTATTGCGATGTTTGGAGAGTCTTTTAGAATGGGATTTCTGTATCCCCCCAACTCCTTAATCCAGAAGTATCTTATACCACTGTTTTCAAGAGATAATTCTAAGTTTTTAGCCTTAAAATGTTCAAATTTTGATGTTGGAAACCTCCTGACATCAACTAAAGCTTCTATCTCGTATTTTAGTAGCAAGCTCATAAAGTCATTTAAGTTCCTGTTTGAGTGCCCTATTGTGTAAATTTCTGGTTGTGATCTCATTAACCATCATTAGCAACAATTGATTAAAACCTTAGCTGGCGTTCGATAAAAACAAATTTTTAATCTTGAAACCCAGGTTAGTGCATGAACGTTCTTGTAATTGGTGATACGCACATACCAAGGAGAGCATTGTCACTACCTAAAAAAATTTCAGAGTTTATTGAGTCCAAACTCTTTGATCTTATCATTTGCACGGGAGACTTGACCGAAAGAGATGTTCTTGAATACTTTGAAACCCTTGCAAAGGTTGTGGTTGTCAGGGGTAACATGGACCACTTAGGCTTGCCAGATTACTCCGAGTTGAAAGTAGAGGACGTAAAAGTAGGTGTTATTCACGGTCACCAGGTTTACCCAAGAGGAAACAGGGAAAAACTCGTAGAAATCGGTAAGCAAAAAAGTGTGGATGTGCTTATAAGCGGACACACTCATACTCCAGATATATACATGGAAGATGTTTTACTCTTAAATCCAGGCTCTGCAACCGGTGTGTGGGGTGGTGGGGGCGGATCGATGAAACCGTCTTTCATTGTTTTGAATGTTGAAGGTAGAAAGGTTGATGTAAAACTTTACGAGTTAGAAAGAGAGTTGAGTGTGAGAAGTGAGAGGTTTTACTTGAAATAATTTTGTAAACAAGGGTCTGAAAAATTTGAAGTGGGCCCGCCCGGATTCGAACCGGGGACCTTCGCCTCGTCAAGGCGACGTCATAACCGCTAGACCACGGGCCCTTTTATTGCCAAATCTTTAGCTTTAGATTTATGAAGTTTGTGGTTTACTTTTTGGTAGTGTAGTATCAAAAAAACTTTCATACCTCGTTGAGAAGCTTAAAACAAGATAAGATTTGTTGCAGATATTGGGAATAGCTTGAACAATATAATACATCTCCCATAGCATCCTCGTTCGGAAGTTAGGAATGAGAACGTGTTACAGAGATTTACTGGTAGCTTGCAGACACCTAAATTCATGTAATTAGAGCTCTTTCAGAAAATCTACACAAGAAAACACATCCATCCCAATATAGTTTGCTTCGTCAACCTCTGTTTAAAACATCTTCTAAGTTAAGTATGTAGAATGTTGCTGTAGCCACGGCTACCAACTCATTTTTCTCATCTCTCACCTCACTATAAGCTACGGCAAGCTTAGAGCCTAAGTTTATAACCTTGCCCTCTGCTTTTAACTTTCCACCGCTTATGGGTTTAAGATAGCTTACATTAAACTCAGCAGTTACGGCAGCCTTGTTTTGCTTAATCAACAAGCTATTCACACTTAAACCTGCAGCAGAATCGAGAATACTTGCAATAACACCACCATGAGCGGTTTTGTATGCTTGCTTATGCTTTTCATCAATTTCAATCTCCACAACTCCCTTTCCCTCTTCAACTATCGGATTTGCCCCGATTAACCTATACCATCCCGAATTCCTCACTTTTTCTTCAAATTCTTTAAGGTTCATTTTATGTCCTCCCGTACTTTGTTGTCAACCTTAATATAAAATTATCAATATCTCTTCTTGACGGAAAATTCCTCGCCCCGTAATGCTGGATGTTATAGGATGCGACATAGTTACCGAGTAAAAGACACCTTTCTATCTCAAGATTGTTTAAAAAGCCATAGATAAAACCAGCAGCAAAAGCATCACCAGCTCCAGTGGTATCAACTATGTTTGTCTTAAATGCAGGTTTTTCTATTACTTTTAAGCCATTTTTTGTAACGCACTTGCTCCCGTTTTTACCCAAAGTTACTATGAGGTAATCTACAAATTCCAAAAACTCTTCTTCAACCTTACCAAGCATTGAAAACTCATCCTTTGACATAATTAGCATATCAACATATTTTAACAATTTGGATAACTTCTTAAAGCCTAAACTCGTGTAAGGAAAGCCCGGATTTAATATTACGAATTTTCCAAATTTTTTTACTTTCTTAGCCAAGTTTAAATGAAATTCAAAACTCTTATTGGTGGGAAAAGGGTCAAGATAAAAGTAATCAACTTCCTCAAAATCTTTGTTTTCGATTAACAAATCAACGACTCCTGCAGCATTCGGATGGACGAAAAAAGTTCTTTCCCCATATCTGTCCACATATATAACAACCTTTCCCGTTTCTTTGTGAGTTGCGTTTAACTTTAATTCAACTTTTTGCATGCTACTTTTAAAAAATTCAGCATCATTATCTTCCCCAATTGTCGAGTAAAACCTGCATTTAACACCAAAATTTGATAATCCATAGATTACATTGGCAGCAGCTCCACCAGCCATTTTCATCGTTTTTTTAACCACAGCATGTCCTCCAGCTTTTGGATACTCATCAATGATATTTATATAATCAACTAAAGCCGGCCCCACACCAGCAATCATGTGGATAATTAGTCGTAGGTATTAAAAACTGATTCTTTTGTTCTTGCAATTTCTTGTATTCCTCTAAACTCGATGTAGCAAGTAATTCAATTACCATCGCTTTTAAGGTTTGTAACATCTGTTGTTGCCTCGTCAAAAACTCCAAAGCAATGTGGTTAAATTACTGCGTCCATGAAAGCCGTCATCCACTTCGCCGTTGTGAGGGAATGCACTCCATAGACTTTTCTATCTTTTGAGGTGGGGTGGTCCAAGATTGAATTCTCTACAGATTGTTGAAATCTGAAAAACTTTTTAAAATCAGGTTTTACCAACCTCGATGGAAAAGATAAAGATGTACGTCGATTTCATTAAAATTGAACATACCCTATTCGCCTTACCATTCGCCTACCTCGGTGCTTTTATGGCTGCAAGAGGGTTGTTTGATTTAAAAACACTCATTTTGATATTTTTTGCTTTTACAAGCTTCAGAAGTGCCGCAATGTCTTTGAACAGAATAATTGACAGAAAAATCGATGCACTGAATCCAAGAACTTCAAACAGGCACATTCCGGCAGGTTTAATCAGCTTAAATGAAGCTTACTTGATTACGATTATCTCATTGCTCATATACTTCCTTTCAGCCTATTTGATAAATGAGACAACGTTCTTGCTCTCACCAATACCAGCAATTACCGCATTGATTTACCCTTATCTAAAGAGGTTTACATGCCTTTCCCACTTCGTTTTGGGATTAAACTTATCCTACGCACCACTCGGTGGGTGGATAAGTATAACAAATTCGTTTAAGCTTGAGAGTGAACTTGTACCACTCCTCATAGGTATTGCTGTTATTTTCTGGGTTGCAGGTTTTGATATTATATACGCTTTGCAGGATGTTGAGTTTGATAGAAAATACAGGCTACATTCAATTGGGGCACATTTCGGGGTAAAAATGGCTTTGATAATATCTGTCATTTGTCATGTATTTTTCTTCACTCTGATTTTCTTAACACTGCAGCTTTACAAAACGGGGATTGTTGCTTTTTTCGGACTACTTTTGATAGCCTCTCTACTCGTGTACCAGCATTGGATAATAAAAGACAAGTTTGATGAAGATAAAATACAAATAGCGTTTTTTTATTCAAACGCAGCAATTTCAGGAGTTTTATTTGTTACAATTCTTTTAGACATCTTTCTTAGTTTTTAGACGCTTCAAATACTTCACAATCTGAACATAAAATCCATCAACTTTAATCCATCAACTACTCCGAATCTCCCCCTTCTGCAACTCTTTTCCGAATAAATCTTGACATCATCTTTCTTTACACTTCCGCCGCGAAGTAAAAAGGGGACAGGCTCAGCAACGTGTGTTCTTACTTTTACGGGTGTGGGATGGTCTGGGAGCAGCATTATCTTTGTCTCTTCAACATCTATTCTATCCAAAAGATAACCAACAATCTTTTCATCATAAATCGAAATCCCCTCAATTTTCTTATCCAAATCTCCTTCATGGCTAACCTCATCTATGCCTTCAGTGTGCAAAACAACGAAGTCGTGCGTTTTTAACCCCTTCAAAACAGCTTTTGCCAATCCTCTGTAATTTGTGTCAATGTAACCAGTCAAACCATCTACTTTTCCAATCTCAAAGCCCAAGCCCTTGCCAATTCCTTCCAACAAGTCAACTTCAGAAATCATGAATCCATTTACCCCCCATTTATCTCTAAAATTGGGGAATTTGACCAGCTTACCACCACCCCACAGCCAAATCATGTTTGCCTTGTCTGTAACACCCTCAACAACCTTTTTAGATTTCTCCATCAAACTAAGTAAAAGTTCAGCCAATTCACCGTTTTTTGGCAAGTAACTCTCAATCTTTTCCCCTTGAATGTCATGAGGGGGTGTTGTTTTGATTTTAGTATCAAAATCCGCATTAATCACAAGTAAATTCCTATAACTTCTGCCAGGATAAAATTTGATGAAGTTAATTTTAATTTCCTTATTCAACGCGTTTATAACTTTTCTCGCTTCCTCATCAGAAATTCTGTTTCCGCTGTAATCAACCAAGATACCATCTTTTACGTAAACAAGATTGCAACGGAAGATTATTTTACCATTCACACCCATTGCCAAGGCTTCAATTGGGCCCCTACCCGTGTAGTACTTTCTCACATCCACACCCAAAATTGTTAGATTTGCCACATCGCTTCCAGGCTCAAAACCATCGGGAACTGTTTTTGCAATCCCACAGCTACCTTTGTTGGCTAAGTAATCCATGTTCGGCGTATCAGCCATTTCTAAGGGAGTTTTACCCTTAATTTCCCAATCAGCCATTCCATCAGGGATTAGGAGGATGTATTTCATTGTGCCTAAGATGGAAGGAATCCATTTAACTTTTTTGTGGTCAAGTTTGAAATCTCTGAGTTCAATGCCTAAAACCCAAACTAAAACTTTTACCCGCTTTAGCGATCACAAAAATCCGAATTCGTCCAAATAGGCATGTAGATCGATCAAAAAATCGTTTAAAGATTCAAAAGGAACAACAATGCATCCTTCATGAAACACGATTTGATCGTCAATTAGAGAGACTATTACCGGTATCACCCTTTTGTTTATCAACTTTGAATACCTCTCACACCTCTCAACATGTTTTTCAGCCTGTTTTTTCAATGCAGATTTCCTATGCCATTTGGCTGTATATCTCTTAGCATCTATCGCCAGCATTATGTCATGTCTCACAGCTAAAACATCAATTTCCGACTTACTTTTTTCATCCCTAAAAACAAACCTGAATTTCGTTTCAAATCCGTGACTCTCAAGTATTGTTTTTGTAATTTCCTCAAACTCCTGCCAGCTTAACACGATGGTTGTAGATGCAAAAATTTAAACAATTTTCGGATGCGTTTTAAAAGCCATACAAAAATAAAAATTAAAAATTTACTTGGTATAATCGTAGAATCCCCTACCAGTCTTTCTGCCAAGTAGTCCTGCCCTAACCATCTGCTTTAACAGTGGACAAGGCTTGTACTTGTCGCCCAATTCCCTATGCAGAGTTTCAATCGCAGCCAAGCAAATGTCCAAGCCTATCAAATCAGCAAGCTCCAATGGCCCCATTGGTACGTTCGTAAACAGCCTCATTCCCTTATCAATCTCCTCTTTCGTTGCTATACCCTCATAAAGCACATAAATGCCCTCATTAACCCAAGGCATTAAAATGCGATTGCTTATGAAGCCAGCAGAATCCTTGCACACGACAGGCTCCTTCCCAATTCTTTTGACAAATTCAACGGCAAAGTCTAAGGTTTCGTCACTCGTAAGCAATCCTCTAACGATTTCGACACCTTTCATTAATGGAACGGGATTCATGAAGTGAATTCCAACGAAGTTCTCAGGCTTTTTAACTGCTGTGGACATCTCTGTAATGCTCAATGTTGATGTGTTTGAGGCAAATATCGCATCCTCCCTCTTCACAATCTCAGACAATTCCTTAAAAACCTGCTTTTTTACGTCCATGTTCTCAATAACAGCCTCTATAACAAGATCAACGTTTTCAAAATCTTTTAAGTCCAAAGTTGTTTTAATTCTTGAGAGCGTTGCATTCATGTCATCCTCAGAAATCTTACCCTTCTCAACGAACTTGCTTAGACTTTTCTTAATTGTTTGCATGCCTCTATCCACAAACTCCTGCTTTATGTCCCTCATTATAACCTCAAAGCCAGCCATTGCACACACTTGGGCAATACCATTCCCCATCGTTCCTGCTCCCAAAACTCCAACAACCTTCACATCATCAACCTTCATTAAAACACCTCCTTTTTTGTTAATTATAGTATATAAATAAAAAACTAAAAAATTAAGCCTTTATTTTACCCATCAACCTCCTCGAAATGACCATTCTTTGCGCTTCGCTCGTCCCTTCATAAATCGTTCCAACCCTCGCATCTCTGTAATACCTTTCAATATCGTACTCCTTACTAAATCCATATCCACCAAATATTTGGACTGCCTCATAAGTCACTT
>QMZC01000118.1 GCA_003662995.1 Archaeoglobales archaeon | reverse complement strand
TTTTTTCTGCAATTTCTTTAAACGTCTCCAGTCTTTCAAAGTTTCTTGGAGAGAAATCGGCTATTACAAGCTTCTTTGATTCTTCAACACTCTTTAAACAATTTTCAAAAACCAGATCTTCAGAAACATTGTAATCTTCATCCCTACTCGCCCTTGTACCCTCAACTATTAGCACACTTGCATTTTTTGCCTCTTTAATAAACTCGTGCGATTTCTCGGCATTTTTGCCGTGAAGCCGTATATCGCCTGTGTAAGCAATTGCCGTGTCGCCGTAAAGAATGTATGCATTTGCTCCGTAGATCGAGTGGTCAATCTCATAAGCTTTAATCTCAAAAGGCAATTCTTTCTCTTCAATACAACAGATTTCTCCAGGTGCAAGCTTTCTTCTCGCCTTTGGCTCATCTTGACCGGGGATTTTGCACAGGAAATCTTTAAGGTCATCGCAAATTGTATCGGTGCAGATAAAATCTCTACCGATATAATCGCCATAATTTTTTGACTTCAGAATTCTGTCGTCATCGCTAAAAGATCTTTGAGAGTGATAAGCAATTTCTGAACCTATATTACTGCGCAACGAATCTCTCATCGCTTTAAGGATTGCTAGACTCATTGCTGAAGCTACAACAGGTACCTTTTCGTTTAACAATCCGATGTTCCCGCAGTGGTCTAAATGGGCGTGGCTTAATAAGACAGCTTCAACGTTTAACTTTGGACAAGATGAGACATCAACATCAGAGGGAATCAAATCTTCACGGTATATGTTGAGTTTTGGGATTAAATCAAGGTAAAAAAGGTCGTGAATGCCCCTTGTAGCCCTCTCTCTCAAAAACTCCTCAAAATACTGATTGTATTTTGCAAAATTCATTCCAAAATCGAAGAAAACACCCCTACCATTCTCCTCAACGTATATCTTGTTTCCACCGATTGTTGTTGCCCCATCATAAACAGTAATCTTCACTCTTCCACCCCTGCAACATCAAAGTTCGAAATGGTTGAGTAATATCCCTTCAAATCTGTGTAGGACTGCTGAACTCTCGAAACGTTGTTGTAAGCATTGTTTATGTGCCTGAATAAGGTCTCAAGTCTCGAACCCAATTCATCAATATACCCACCCATCAAATCTATCTTTCTCTGAATTTCTTCAGCTTTTTCCGATATCTCTTCAGCTTTTATTCTTGCCGATACCAGATTCAGATATGCTGGCAGAACAGATGGTGATGCAAGGATAACTCCCGATTTAGACGCTTCAACAGCAATTTCAGGTGATTCAGAAACGATATGGTAGAATATAACGTCTGAAGGGACAAACATAAATGCAAAGTCAAGAGTGTTTTCTTTTCCTACATACTTCCCCCTTATTTCTTCAATATGCTTCCTTACATCTCTTAAAAACTCATTCCAGTATTTGCTCTTCTCCTCAGCATTTTCAGCTTCGCTGTATTTTTTGAAATTTTCCAAAGGGAATTTTGAATCTATGCAAAGATATCTGCTCTCTTCAACAAGAATGCATGCATCTGGAATTCCAACACCTATGTTTTTCTGAAAATCGAGCCTTTTTGATGGAAATACGTCCTTCAAAAGCATTTCAAGTTGTAGCTCTCCAAACTTTGCCCTTGCCTGTTTAATCTGAAACATCGATTTTAAATCAGAAGTGATGCCCTTCAAGTCTGATGAAGCTTCCTTTAATTTCCAAGATCTTCTTGGATACCAAGCTCTTTCAGTGATGTGGCAAATGCACCCTTTATGACATCAGCACTTCTTGCTATTGCGGATGAGAATATGTTCTCGAAGACGTTTGAAGAGCTCTGAAAGGTTTTTGCCACCGCACCCTCAACCCAAAGAGGAATGCTCTGGTTCAACTCATTAATCTTAACCTTAAAATCTGCAAGGTCTCTCTCAGCTCCCCTTTGTTTGATGAGAATATAGAACACAAGAACAAGCACGAGCAAAAAGAGGAGAATAGATACGTAATCCATTGGTAACACCCCTCAAACTACCAATCCCTTAAATTGTATTTGGGATTCTTTTTCCTGATTATTTTGTTTTCAACCTTCTCTGCAGCTTTTGGAGGCATAAAACGAACTCTAAAATACCTTGCTTCTTTAAACTCGCCACCCATCAACCTGTCTCTAAGGTTGGATTTCCCAGCGTAGATTGTGTTAAATCTAGAATCAAGAATTTCGTAAACTCCAGGGATGTTTGGTACTTCATCAATGTACTTCTTTGAAAGTGGCTCTCTCTTCATCCACTTCTTACCCATAATTAACACCCTCCACAAAAAAATCTTTAAGAGGGGGTCATTAAAGTGTCTCCTTCAGTATGCTGCCCAGCGGTGTAAGCCTGATTTTTACATTCCTCCCAATCTTCTGCTTAGTCACAATCTTTTTGTCAACAAGTTTAGCAATGTGGTGACTCAACCTTGATCTCTCCTTCTTAAATTCCTCAGATTCTCTTTTAATTTCAGGGTTTAGTTTCAGAATCAAATCATCCAACGAATCTACTCCATCATCTATTGCAGAAATTATTTCCATCTGCTCTTTGCCAGGCAAATCAAGTGGGAGTGTGGGCACTTCAACGATTTCTTCAATTCCCACTTCCTTACCATCTTCGTAACGTGGAATTGAAGAAACAACCTTGGAATTCGTTGCACAGGCTGCAATGTAGGCAGCGATTATGAACATCCTTAACGATCCAGAAGTATCCACTATGACATCGTATCCTTTCTCTTTCTCCTTGTTTATCAAGTCAATGAGTTGGTAAGCTGCATTAATCACATTTTTCTGGTCTATCTCAACAATTCGCACATTAAAAACGGTTTCAAGTTTGTTTTTTAATTCGTCTGCTATTTTTCTGGCTTTTTGCTCACCGCTCGTTTTATGCTGGCCAACAACAAGCACTATTCTGTCAATCGGATACTCTCGCATCCTTTTAATCAATTCATCTAATCTTGGCTTTGTATGCCCAACAAATACAATTAAGGTTGAGTACATATTAATTGATTTTTCTAATAATACTTAAACTTTTTGTTCAATTCAAAGGAGTTGATGAGATTGTCGTGGTAAAGTTATTTAATGAAACCATACACTCGAAAGTTATATTTGCTTCTTCTGAATTTTCAAAACAAATCACCAAAAGTTGATTTTACAATGATTAATGATTAATGAATTTTGTAACAAGTATACATATTTGTTAGATTGAATTTAAAAACATTATTAATTCCAAAAATCAAATGTAGAGTTAATGAATTTTTTATTTAAATTATTCAACTTGATGAACTTCGGAGGCACAAAATCTGTTGTATAGACTTTACCCTTCTTTCTGATTTCAAAGCCATCTTTAGCCAATGATTTGGTATCGACTTCCAGAATAGCAGGATTTTTCGCATATCTCTTTCCAACTTCAATTGCATCCTCAATTGTTGAAGATAAATGCACTTCTTTCCTCCTTATCGGCTTTAAACCATCTTTTAGAATCGAACGAACATTTTTGGGGTGCGTGCCGTGATAGAGTTTATCTGGAATTTTACCATTTTCACTCCAATTAACGTTCACATCAATGCTGTGCCCGTACTTTGCCCTTATTTTTGAATTCTTTATTTCAAATCTTTCTTTTCTGTCGAATTTAACGATTAACCTTATGGCATCAGTTCCAACTCCGAATTTTTTCGATACTATCCTCTCAATCTTATCCAAATCTGCCCATCCATTGTCGTCGATGTCAATTCCGAACTTGTACCCGAAATGCCTGAGTAAACCGCTCAAAAACTTGCTAACTTTCTCTCTTCTCCAACCATCGATGATTATCTCTCCCCTCCCACACTCACAACTCCCCTCAAACTCACCACACGTCTCGCATACCCCCAAATCCCTTACCATACTCTTTGTTTGTGCTTTAACACAAAAAATTTGGGGAGGAGAGTTATATCAAATAAATTTGATTAAAATTTAAATTTTTTGGTTATAGCTAATCCCATTTTAACAGACTTTCCTTAACTGCACCGCTAACTGCAAGCCAGATTTTTTGCCCTAATTCGCTCATGGGTCCAGCGTATTCGTAATACTTGCCACCACACATCGCAACAATTACGGCATCGGTATTTGTCCCCGTAAAGTCATAACCGAGTTCGATTAAAGCCTTTGCTTTTGCCTCAGTAGCCGTAATCACGGCATTGACCATTGCCCCACCAGACATTTCTGCATCCACCACTATGATGGTATTTATCGTCCCAATTCTCTCATTTGGATTTTTTACGCCAGCAGTCACAAAAACAGTAACATCATCAACCCTTTTGATTGCCAGCTTATCCATTGGGACTGAGGTTAACAACCCAAAGTAGTTTTTCAGTCCATGTTTATTGGCAACCTTTTCAAGGTACTCCACCGGATTATCCAAGTCAAAGTCATTCACAGTGTGGTTGAAGAGGTAATCCACCCTCCTCCAACCCCCCAACAATCCAGAGCTAATTGCCTCAAAATTACCCTCAACAATCAATGTTTCATCCTTTAAGTAATACCTCCACGGCATTCAAAACCTCCCCTTCATTCTTAAAAACACGAGCTTTTGCAATTATCGATTTGTACAATTTTTCAGCTTCAATGCCTGCAAAGTTTCTTTCATCAAACGGTGTTTTATCAACAACCAGCAACTTTCCACCTTCAGCCTTTAGTGCAGCCTTCAAGTTTAAAATATTCCCAACACCAACGCTCAAATTGGCTAAGATGACCAGATCACTTTTCTCTATTAACTCCAAATTCTTCTCAAACGATTCTTTACTTATTGGAGAAAATGGAGCCTCATCTATCGTTATACCTCCAGTCTCCATCATCGCATGCCAGTCAGAATCCAAAACGTTCAAGACTCCTGCCGAAACCTGATACCCTATCTCTTTGAGCTTGTAAATTAATTCTGCCCCACTCCCACCACCGCAGATGATGTGAATCCTCTTATTTTTGTTGTTTTGAACCTTTGCCTTAGGAACAACGTAAATCTTACTCCCAAACCTTTTTACATCAACATCTGCATCAAAAACCTCTTTAATCGTTGATTGCGTAATTATATCATTAGGCTCACCGGCATAGACTATTCTTCCATCCTTAACCATCAGAATTCGATTGCAGAAGGATGTTGCGAGATTTATGTCGTGCATGGTTACAATCGCAGCCACTTCATCACTCACTTTTTTGTTTACAAGCTCCATCACCTCTATCTGACTTGAGATGTCTAAGTGAGCAGTTGGTTCATCCAACAACAAAACCTCAGACTGTTGGGCAAAAATTCTTGCAATCATCACTTTCTGCTTCTCCCCACCACTCAATTCTGAGAACTTTCTGTCTTCAAACCCCTCCATCCCAACAGATTTTAGAGCATTTAAAGCAATTTCCAAATCATCTTTGGTAGGATGCTTAAATTCGCCAAGATATGGCGTTCTGCCGAGTAAAACGACATCGATAACCTTCAAGTTGGTTTCAGGATTTTCCTGAGGTAGATACCCAATTTTCCTCGCTATCTGCTTAAAGCTGAACTCCTCAATATTTTCACCATCCAAATATACTATCCCACCGACAGGTTTCAACACACCAAATATCGTTTTCAAAATTGTTGATTTTCCACTGCCGTTTGGGCCTAACAAAGCAACCATCTCGTGTTTGTCTATTTTAAATGTCACATCCTTTAAGATTTCAGAGCTTCCGAGCCTAACCTTTACGTTTTTCACCTCAAGTATCATTACACCTTCGCCCTCCTGAGCAGATATATGAAGAATGGTGCCCCAAGTAAAGCTGTAATTATCCCAACGGGTATCTCACTCTCCGTTGCGGTTCTCGCTATGAGGTCAACGAGGGGCATGAACGCTGCCCCAAACAAAATTGTTGTGGGAATTAGTGTTCTGTGATTTTCACCAACAATTAATCGCATCGCATGGGGTATTACTATTCCGACAAACCCTATTATGCCGCTTACAGCAACAGATGAGGATGTTAGTAGGGATGATGCGGCAATTATTTTCTTTTTAAAGGATTCAACGTCTATTCCAACGCTTAATGCATGTTCTTCTCCCATTAAGATTGCATTCAAATTCCATGAATTGAGGAGTACGTATACAATTGACCCAACAATTGGAACGAATACAAACCACACCTTCTCCCATTGTGCAGTCCAGAAACCTCCCATTATCCAGAAAACTATTTGGTGCATCTCCTTTCCAGCCAAGTATATGAGTAAAGATGTCACACCAGACAAAAACGAAGCCATAGCCACGCCCGCAAGAAGTAGTGTGTATACAGGCAAACCGATCTTGGTTTCACCGAGTTTGTAAACAATAAAGGCAGTTAATAAAGAGAATACAAACGCAGCCAGCATGGTATTCAAGGTTGTTGCTATACCAATTAGAATTACAATTGCTGCCCCAACGCTTGCCCCACTTGATACACCCAATACATAGGGGTCAGCCAGTGGATTTCTGAATAAAGCCTGCATCGCACAGCCAGCAGTAGCCAAAGCTGAACCTACAAGCATCGAAATAATTATTCTTGGCATTCGGTAAGCTAAGATAATGGATTCCGTATTCGTGTCTGCTTTACCATTTATAACCTCAATAACATCATAGAATCCAACGCTAGAGGGGCCTAAGCTTAAACAAAGAATAAAAATCAGTGCATTTAGCAGTATTAGCGGTGGTATTAGCTTGTACATGGTATCATCAAATAGACTTTATTAGTCATAAAATGATTTGAAATTATAACCTTTTCGACTTTTGGATTCATTTTCAGGTTACGATAAATCGTTAATCGTTTATGTTTTTTATGATCGTTGCTGGAACTCCACCAACAAAAGTGTTTTCTGGAATGTCTTTGTTTACCAAGCTGTGGGCTGAGATTAGTGCATTGTCTCCAATTGTGACTCCCGGTAATATCGTGCAATTCGCGCCAATCATTACGTTCTTACCAATCTTAACCTCTCCAACCCTAAGCTCGTCAATCAAGAACTCGTGGGTTAGTATTGTCGTCCTATACCCGATTATTGTGTTATCGCCTATTTCCACCAATTCCGGAAAGAATACATCGATTGTTGATTCCAGTCCAAAGGAGACATTATAACCGATTTTAGCACCAATCCTCCTCAAAAACCACCTTTTCAGTGATAAGGAAGGCAAAATTCTGCATAGACAGATTACAATGTAGTTTACACAAATTCTTAGCGGGTTTTTGATTGCAGTCCAGTAGAGCATCGAATTTTTATTCTTCGTTTTTATTAATGTTCTTGTTCTTCTCACACCCCTACTGCCTTTGCGAGATTTTTAGAGTTTTTTGATTGACTTTTTAATTCAATATTTTTTATAATGTAAACTAACAACTTTATAAAATCCAATAGATGTACGTTATACTACTCAATAAAGTGGTTAAAGAGATTTTAAAGCCTAACCTCACACCAAAATTGCTTGATGATTGAATGCGACTATTCCGATGAAGAGATTAGAGAGGTTTTCAAGCTCTGTGAAGATTGGAAGCCTGAGAGATCGGAGTATCAGATAAAATACAACAGAGAATGGTTGAAAAGAAAG
>QMZC01000117.1 GCA_003662995.1 Archaeoglobales archaeon | reverse complement strand
CACCGTTGACTGGCACAACAAAGAGGTTGTTTGCATTCCTAACTCTCCCGACCCAGTTCTTTTTGGGATTAGAGGTGAAGATATCTACGCAATAAAACAGGCTTTTGAAATCATTAAGACTGAACCGATTGACAAGTACATGACCTTCGTAACTAATCAAGCCACTGACATGCATCTAATTCATTACAATGAAGTAGAAAAGCCTGAAAACTACAGATCGTACATTTTAAGGGGTAAGGTTGTTGACAGGTATGAAATTCATGGTGGACACGTATTTTTTGTAATCCAGACAGAGTTTGGTGAGATAAAATGTGCCGCCTTCGAACCTACAAAGCAATTCAGAAATGTGATCAGAAAGCTTGAAATTGGAGATAAGGTGGAAATTTACGGTTCGATGAAGAAAGATACTATTAATCTTGAGAAAATCAATATAATAAAGCTTGCAGAAGTTTACGTTGAGGAAAATCCTGTTTGTCCAGTTTGCAACAAAAGAATGGAGTCAGCTGGAAAAAATCAGGGTTTTAGGTGTAAGAAGTGTAAAACAAAAGCTTATGAGAAGATTTTGAGGGTTAAGGAGAGAGAAATTGAGGAGGGGTTTTACGAGGTGCCGCCAAGGGCGAGGAGACACTTATCCAAACCTTTGATAAGGATGGATGTAGAAAAGAAGCACGTTTTTAGATAATACGTTGGTCTAATCGTTTTAAAATCACTTAAAATCAAAATCCTCTCCAAGTATCTCTTCTTCAATGCTTCTTTTCCTTTTCATCCCAAAAGCCTGCAGAACGTCTGCCCTCATGAGGTACCAGATGATTAACAGGTTAATAACAATCTCAAAGGCGAAATAAGGTTGTGCAAATGCAGAAATCAACCCAGACAGTACACCAAATCCGGAAAAGACTATTGCTCCAATTCTAGCCCAGTTAAATAGATTCCAGAGACCCCAACCGATGATGATTGAAACGATTCCCGATATAATCATCAAGATGGAAGTGACTCTCAAAACACTCTCAAAGATTTCTGGGGTTATTGACTCATCAAGCTCCTTTATTTGCTCTTTAATCATAGGATATATGGATTTAAAATCTTTTAACACAACTAGCATCCCAGCGCCACCAACCAACGAAAATATGCCGAGTATGATGAAAAGTAAAGATAAAACAGTCACTCCAGTAGGCCTCATAAATTTCAATTGCAAATACACAATAAAAAATTAACTTTCTGTTGTTGGTTGTTTAGTTGTATAGCATTTTTCAGCATCGTCCAAATTAGAATTTTGGAATCTGAATTTGAACGACAAATACAATAAACTTTCAATAACTTTTTAAGATATTTTAATGTCATTTTGACATGCTCGAAGGTATTAAGGTTGTTGAAGTTGCATACTTTTATCCTGGCCCCTACTGCACGCAGTTGCTGGCTGAGTTGGGGGCTGAGGTCATAAAAATTGAACCGCTAGGTGGTGAACCGATGAGGTACAACAAAGCCACATTTGCAGCCTTAAATAGAAACAAAAAAAGCATGTTTCTCGATTTGAAGAGTGAAAAAGATAAACAGAAGTTTTTTGAAGTTGTAAAGGATTCTGATGTCGTTGTTGAAGGTTTTAGACCTGGGGTTGCGAAAAAGCTTGGTATTGATTACGAAAGTGTTAAAAAAATAAATCCGACGATTATTTACTGCTCAATTTCAGGTTTTGGACAGGATTCGAGCCTCAAAGATATTCCTGTGCATGACATAAACGTAATGTCCTTCGCTGGTATTTGCAAGATTACAGGTTTAAAGTTTGATAAACCTACAGATCCAAATGTTCAGTTGTCAGACTACGCTTCAGCAATGTTTGCTGCTGTATCAATCCTTGCAGCCCTGATTAGAAAAACTAAGAGTGGGGAAGGTTGTTATATCGACTTAAGCATGATGGATTCAGCTTTTGCATCAATTCCGCTCCATACCTCCCAACTTTTGAATAGTTTGGGCAATTTAAAGGATTTTGTGCGAAATCCGGGATACGAGATTTATGAAGTCAAGGATGGTTTCGTGTCCTTGGGCATCATGGATGAACCACATTTTTGGCGAAACCTTTGCAATGTATTGGATATCAAGTTTGCTGAGATAGGCTATGCGGAGAGGATTGAGAGGTATGATGAGCTAAAAAAGACAATTCAGGAAAAACTTGGAAAATACAATGTTAATGAAGTATCCGGACTGTTAAGGAAAGCTAACGTCCCGTTTGGCATAGTAAATTCTGTTGAGGATGCTAAAAGCATCGTTGATGAGAGAGGCATACTCGGTAGGGCAAAATACGATGGTAAAATTTATGATATCGTTGGATTTCCGGCAGTTTTCTCAAATTATAAACCCAGAAGGGATGGGGAGGTTCCTGAGTTAGAGTAAGAGTGAGAATATGAATCTCATCGTTGGTGGTGGAAAGTATGGAAGTGAAGCAGTAGAGTACTTGTTAAAACACTCTAAGCCCTTTATCGTTGTTGATGAAAATGAAGAGTGCTTTGCCGTGAAAAACTTCGAACTTGCCAGCATAAATAAAGTTGATGAGGTTGATTTAAGCTCATCAAAAAACTACTTTTTGAAGGGGGGAATGAAGGAGGCTTTGGAAATCATTGAAAAACTTAAGCCAGAATACGTTTTTACCACAGCTCCAATTCACGTTGCTGCTGCGTTAGTTAAGGAAAAGTACAGTTTGAAGGAGTGGAATGAGGGGATAAATTGCATCTTGGTAGGCATACCCTTCAAAG
This sequence comes from Archaeoglobales archaeon, assembly GCA_003662995.1. Taxonomy (GTDB): domain Archaea; phylum Halobacteriota; class Archaeoglobi; order Archaeoglobales; family Archaeoglobaceae; genus B5-G16. Next base: position 4,841 of record QMZC01000117.1, on the reverse strand, counting down.
TTGTAATTTCAGTTGGAAAAGGTAGCGTTGTTGTTTCTTACAACAGAGATAAGGCTTGTAAGCCTAAATGCGAGGCTCCAGACGTTTGTCCAATCACCAAAATAAAAAAACCCTGCCCCATGTACGAACTGCTAAGATTTGCATCACCTACTGGTATCATCTTACAGAGTCATCAGTTGAAGCCGGGTTTGGGAGCTTTGAAGGGTAAAGAAGTGTTGGAGATGCTTGAAGGATGTCATGGAAAGGATAAAATTGTAATAGGTACAGCATGTAGATGTCACGGAGTTGTGACGGCTTTAAAAGCTAAACCAAGAAGTGGAAATGAAAGTGAGCATACCAAAAATTAAAAATATCCTATTGTTAACAACTTTTTGAGCCCGGGTAGCTCAGCCAGGGAGAGCGTGCGGCTGAAGACCGCATGGTCGCCGGTTCAAATCCGGCTCCGGGCATGCGTTTTTCTGCGTAGTTCTCCCGTTAGCACTTGTTTTATCTAAAACAAGCTGTTTTAACTCTTCTACTTGTTTTTCGAGTTTGGAAAGTCTATCTTCTTCTGTTTGTTGATCACCAAACTGTATAGTAGGGTGTTCAGCTTCCCTCTTTTCTGAGAATTGCATGACAAATGTTCTGTCATCAATTTTCCATATGTGGCAGTATAGACCTGCTAAATCCTTTAATTCCACGGGCAATCTTATAATAGCCAATTTTTGCTCGGGTTTTGGTCTTAGCTGTCCTGTTTTTACTCTACCAATGTATTCCATTTAATATTCACCTAGTGTACAGTAGTAGATAGTATGTATATAACTTTCTGCATTTCAATTACTTTTGTTTGATTAAATGTTTAGCCAAAAAATAGCTTATAGGCGATAACAGAAGAAAGACAACAACTGCAAATTCATGTGTTCCCACAATAACCACATCTCTAAAATCAAACAGATAACCTTCCTTTACATATTCGTCAACAACCAACAACACAGCTAAACCAATCAAAAACACAGGCAACCTAATGTGTATTCTCCTCTTCAAATCTCCCAAGTTTGGTGGGCGAGGCATGCTACTACACCTCCTACCAACTGGTGTTATAATTGGCTTGCAAGCTTTCCGTAAATGGTTGCTCTCTTCATAAGCTTTACCCAACAAATCAGCCGTATTTGTAGTAGTCGTGCATTTGCCAGAAAACGTCTTCTCCGTCTTCATCTGAATCTACTAACTTAGCCCAACTATCGTTAACATCATCATATTCAAATATGCAACCCTTAAAGAAAATTAAATTATCTAATTCTTCAAGATATGCGTAATATATTTCAGATTTCAACCTCATTTGTGCAAAGAAGATGTTATCCTTTCCCCAGGTTGCCAGAATCCAAATATGTTCGCTGTAAGGCTTCCAAAAGTAGGATTTTGTTGGATTAGAATTCATGTAGTTTTGTCTGTATTCTTTAACAACTTCAAGCATCATCTCGCAATCAGGATATGGCTGTTCAATTTTCCTCCTCTTTACCAACAGAGACGGCTTTAAACCTATAAACTTGATTTTAGTAATCATGTTTTAGAATGTTTTAACAACTAAATTGTCAACATAGTATTCACAACCACCTCTAACAACAACTCGACTGAAGCCCTTATAGCTGAAGTTATAGCACGTTACTCTTCCCTTTAAATGACCATCCAAATAAATCTCAAAAGAAAGAAAACCTGTCGTTGTTCTAATAAATCTCACTCTGTACCATTCATCTAAAATTTGATTAATTGTTTTAACTTCACTTATTCTGGCAGGCAAACCTTCCGTCCTCTTATCAATCCATATTGTGCTGTTTGAGTGGTTAAAGCAAAACGTGTAGCCATTTCCATTGCTATTTTCCAATCCAATTCTGTCAGCCGCTCCACCTGTGTAGTTTGATGGTCTGTAAATTAGACATTCAAGAATCCATTTTGACAAGGTTAAGGGCAAATTCTTGTACCCATCATTTGGATCGTTGTAATTTGATTTCTTTAAGCTATAGGCTGATTGATAAGCAATTTCGTTTGATTGGCTAACTACGCCATAACCTAACACTCCCCATCCTTGCCATTCTTCAAAATAGTCTTGCAAAATTGTGTAATAAATTGGTGTTTGGTAAAGAATCTCAGCTCTAACATTGTTTTTGTCTGCTTTCATTGTTATTTCTTTAAACATCTCCTCAATAGCTACATCTGAAATCGACAAAGCATCGTTTGGTTTTATTGTTTTGAATTCATTTCCATCAAAACTAACGTATATTTTGGTTGTTGAGGATAAGTTTTCAATTAAAAGGCTTACAACTTCTTCATTTGTTAGGATTACTGGTTGTTCATCTGTTGTTAGATTAACGTTCTTGTGCTTAGGCTTGCTTAATTTCATGATATCAATTGTATATTTTAAAATTTAAGGAGAGCGATGTTGTAGTGGAGTTGAGGCGGAGTTGATGTGGAGAATAAACGCCTAAATGTATTTGATGTCCACAACTTTATGCCAAATGTTGCCTAACGTTTTAATCTGAATTTGGTTTAGCCTAAGCTGATTATCAACTTGAAAAGCATAAGAATCTGTAATCCTGTTCTCAGCTATATTTGTTAAATCATCGGCTATGATCTCGTTCCCAACCTTAATGCAAACGATTGCTGGGTGATAGACCGTTACTTTGTAGTTTGTTGTTTCTTCACTTTCTGTCTCTTGCTCCTCACCGCTTACATCCTCAACGATTCTGAAAACATAAATATAATCAATTTGAGTTGTTGTGTTGTTTCCACTCACTCTAACTTGAATGTCTTGTGTCGATATCTGGGTTGTAGGATTCCAGCTTGCCCCTAATTCTGGAATGTTAAATACAACACTTCCATTCTCATCAACTACAATCTGAAAGGTTAGCCAATCAGTAACTAAATCTGCTATAACATTATCCTCAATTTCATCATTAGCAAAAACTATACCCTGTATCACACTTTCTCTAGCTTCGTAGAGTGCTGCATAGTCAATTGCTTCCCCCTCACCCTCTCCTTCCCCTCCACTTTCAGGAATAAAATGCAGAATGCCTATATCAACGAAGCTTGTGTTGTCTGACAATAGCTTACATTCAAATACGAATGGTGCGTTGAAAGTAAGATTTAAGACTAAATCAAACCATCCTGAGAAAACCCATTTTCCATCAACAATCTCTGGTTGTGATCCTCCCCACAACTCCCAAACGTCAGCATTAAAATCGTTGCAATCTTCTTGCAATAAGTATTCTTTTTGTAATTCTCCACTTCCGTTATTGCTTCCCGATCCACCTCCTGCTCCTTCTTCTCCTTTCTCAACACTTACCTCAGCATAAGGTTTAGTGCTAATTAAATGGGTTAAAAATGCCCTTCCGTTAACTGTATATTTGTTAATATCATCTGCAAATTGTTTATTTGATGCTAATTGCCCAATAAACTGTCTTTCCTCAACTGTTAAGCTATTCCATACTTGACACGCTTTCCTAAACATCTTTTGATATTTCTTAAGACTTTTAGGCTGTTTGTTCTTCTTTGGCGTTATAAGCCTTCTAATTTGCTTCTTTCCTCTACGCTGGTATGCAGAGTTGTACTGCTTTCCCCCTTTTCACATCACCAAATCTGTTGGTTATTAGAACCATCTCAATCAAACCTCTTAGTGTTTATCTTCTCCATCGCCTCAATCCACTTCTTTTCTGCCTGAATAAATCCTGAAAATGTAACACTTGCAGGATAGCCAAGCCATCCCCATTTAGAAATGAATTCCTCATATTCCTTTAATAAATCATTTTTCAAGTAATCTAACAATTCTTCAACCTGCATTACATCATAATTTGAATTTGCTAAGAAAGTAGCAAAGTTAATCACTTGACAAGCCTCCTCGTAGATAAACATTATAAAAACAGCAGTCGAATGAATGTCAAAGGCTAATTGAAATACGTCGTCTGCCAAATCTGTCCAACTTACCATTTTTAACACCAATTAACCTAAACAGAATGTTTCCTCTACCAACTCCTTAGTTAGGTAGTTGTAAACTTTCCACTCAACATTTCCAAACGTTCTAACAATCAGCTTACCTGGTTTAAAGATTTCATTCAAGCTAACTCTGTAAACTTGTGTTAAATTGTGTTCAAACAAGCTGCTAAGTGCTGATGCTATAACTGTCCCATCTTCTTTTAGAATATCAACTATGGCTGGATGGTAGATGTCGTAAGAGTAAATATTGTTGTCAACATCTTCAACAACAACATTAAGAGTTGATGTGGTCATTACAAGCTTCGTTAATACCGCTCTTTTTGTTAAGTTGTTAGCCTCTGCCAACTGCTGTAAAAAATCAAGCTCCTCCTGTTCTAACTGCTTCCACAGTTTTTTCATTTTTACAAAATTTTCTTTCCTCTTCTTTTGTTGTGGTGATGGTTGGGATTTCTTAACCTCTTTTTTCCTTCTATAATTCTTCTTACCACATCTAAGCTGATAGACAGCTAAACCTTGTTTTCCTGAATACAAATCTCCAAATTGATTTGTTACCTTCACCATATCCATTATTTGGCTTCTTTTTCTTATTAGGGTTTTTAACTGGTTAGTTTGGTCTGTTCTGATTTTTATTATCTAATTCTTATCAAATTTGGGAAAAAATGGTGTCAACGTATATACTAAACCCCAGGCGGCGGACTTGTTGTTGTACAACAGGACGCCGCCGTAAGTTTGGCTGAACATGTATGCTTGCGTTGCTTTAGTATTCCTTAACTTTTTTCGCTTTTTATCGCTCCACGCTCTCTATCAACCTGATTTTCTGGATTATGTTGTTTCTTCCACTTCTCCTTCTTTGCCTTTAAGAATTAACAACATTG
>QMZC01000116.1 GCA_003662995.1 Archaeoglobales archaeon | reverse complement strand
TAGCGCAGAGCGCTAAATGCCCCACCCACTCAAAGTTATTTGTTGAGGAAAAAGTTTTAGGATTGGACGCAATTCATCCCAACAATCTAAAGATTGGGGATTTCTTGCTGATCAGTGGTTAATAATGATAAATCTGCCTAGAAATCTCTTTTTGAAAGAGAAATTTTGAAGAAATGATGAAGAAAAAACAAGAAAACCACAACATCTTAACCAAAATTCATGGTTTCAAACCGGATTGGGTATGGGCCCGGGGAGGTTCGAACTCCCGACCTTCGCCGTGTGAAGCCTCTAAATCCGTAAAAAACCCATCAGAGAAATTATCTGAGGACATTATAGAAGACTACCTAGAATACCGATTTGCAAGGATCAAATTAGTAAAAAGCCGTTGGTGGATAGAAAGAACTGTAAAAGAGTTGTTCAAATTCACTAAAGGAAAACTAACCAGAAACAAGCTTCTAAAATTCCAGAACTGGTATAAGAAGAAATACGAATATGACGGGCAGTGTAAATTCCATGACAATACAGGAAACTTCCTTGAATGGTTGTATAAGAAAACAGGAAATGAGGAATACAGGAAGCTTAAGGAAATCCTTGAAAGACCTCAAAGAAACAGCAAGAAGCTCAATCCCATCTTAATAAGAGAGCCAGACATCCACAACCTCATAACAGCAGTATGGGAAACAGACTTATCAGAATTCGTTAAAATCAGATTTACAACAGCCGTATTGTTTGGAGCGTACACAGGACAGAGACCTGATGCAACAAGTGGTAAGCTAACTTTCCAGGATTTTGAGGAAGCCTTAAGCAGATCACCACCCATCCTGTGGATCCCAGAGGATAAAGACAAGGAAAACTTTCCACATTGGGTTCCTCTCCATCCAGTAGTTGTGGAGTGGTTAAAACAGTTAATCCAAATGAAGGATCGCACAACGACAGAGAAGATATTCCCTTACGATAAGATTAAGACTGTGTTTGACAAAATCAACGTTAAAGCCATCCATACTGGCAGAAAAATCACCTACTCCCACCTTAGAAAGTTCTTTGAGCAGATGTGCAACAACGTCTTAGTTGTTCATGTTGAAGGCAGAACAGTTCCAGCCATCCATCCAGGATTGAGAGACTACATCATGGCTCACAACACTGGCAGTCTTGACGTCCAATCTTACGATGGCAAACTACCTGTGGAGATCTATGATCAATACATGACAGCTTGGAAAGATGTTAATCTGGTTCCAAAAAACTTACAGATTAAAGCAATCTTTCGATAGCCTCACTAATACTCCAAACATCAATTAACCCCTTCTTCTTTATTTTATCAAAGTGTTTATCGTTGGTGATGATTGTAGCGTTTGCCTTCAAACAGGTTGCTGCATGGTAAAGGTCGGCAAACTCATTCTCTGGAAAGTATGGTTTACAAGCTTCTAAATGCTCTTTATCTGGTTCGATAATCTTAATTTTACTTTTAATTATTTCAAGAAGGATCTTACCAGATCTGCCAACCAAGTCTTGGTACCTCTCAAATTCTTCAAGCAAAATGCTGTTTCCAATAAGCTCAATTGAATCATCAAAGCAGATCTTAAAAATTAAGGCTGTGGATTTAGTGATTCCCGATTTTGCAGCAGCTATAAACAAATTAGTGTCTGAAAACAACCTCAAGCTTCTCTTTGGCAAGTTTGTTTACCTCTTCCTCAATTTTTTTAATGTCTTTATCCTTAATCTTCTTAAACTCCTCCAAAGCTTCATTTATCAACTGTTGCAGATTTGCTTTTCTCAACATCAGTATATTGTTAGATAGCTTGAAAATTAGCAGCTCATCATCCTCTTTAAGATCTAAATCTCTTCTTATCTCCTTAGGGATTGTTATTCTACCTCTTCTGTCTATCTTTGTTATAGGCATAATTACCCATTTGTGGGAATGGTATTAAGGTTTTTGGTGTTTATGGTCCTTACAGGATCTTGCGGAGCTGCACCAGGAATCAAAAAACTAAGTTATAACTTCAAACTCAAAACAACTTTTAAATTATTTTACCGGTAGCGCTGGACCAATGATATTTTCAAAGTATAAGCTTAGTGTTACTGAACTTTTAACTTTCCTTCTCAATCTCCAGATCGATCCACTTGTTGAAGTCCTCTAGTACTTCTAATTCATCAATTGTTGCATTTTTAGAATTGCCTAAATCAAAACCCTAGTATTGCTGAACTATTTTTTTATCCATTCTCCCCTCCTCATCAACTCGTTAACGTTCTCAGCATTTTCGCCTTTATGTGTAGTTAAATTTAATGAACATCATATACTCCTTGACAAGTCACACTTGCCTCCATTGTCGCATTATGTTAAATACTACAACATTCTAACTTATTTAAAAATATGGAGGTGATGTGAAAGTCAAATTGTGAGAATTGTGAGAGATGAAAAGGCTTTTGCAATGCCACAAGTTGTTGGGCTAATGGTGTTGATAGCTGGCATAATTGGATCATTGATCTGCTTGAAGTTCGGTGTAGGCATGTATTACACTGTTTCAGACAACATACCAATGCCCACATGCGAAACAGCTCAGCAAGTAATAGCAGATGTGGATGAAATAGCTGGAACTTCATTCAAGACAGCTCCTTTAGCTGTCTATGCACAAGTGATTGGTGCAGTGTTAGTTGCGTTGTTTGGAGCATTCTTGGTGGTTAGACCAGAATAACCCCAATTTTTTATTTTGGTGATTTTATGAGGTTTAACAAGCTTAACGAAGTAGAAAAGGCTATCCTCCTCTCCTTAGCTGAGAATGGGAGAATTGATTATCACGAATTGCAAAAAGAAGTGGCAAAGAAATTAGACTGCTACAAAGTTGAGGAAATCACAATTTTCAATTTTAAGGTGTGTGTGGAGAAGATTCCACAATCGGTTAAAATTAGAATTGGAAAAAGGTTGAGAAGGCTTGAAAAACTTGGATTTGTGAGAATCAAATACACATGGGATGAGAAGATTGAGAAAATCAAGCTGTCGAGAAAAGGTGTGAGATTAATATCCGAGTTTTCTGAGTCTTCTCTGCAATGTCCTTCTATGCATTCCTAGCTTTCTTGCAGTCTCTGAAACACCATATTCAGGTATCATTTTCTCTGCAATTTTTTTGATGCAGTCATCACAGATTGTGTGCATCTCATCAAGCTTCTTCCCACATATCTTGCATTTCCACAAGCCTTTGAAGTAACCTTTTAAACTCATCTTATTACCTCCAAAATCTGCAATTACCAACAACATGCTTAACCAAGGGTGAATGCATACAACTCGCAATTGTAATTATATTCGATTACCTTATCTTTTCCATAATGCTTTAATTCTTGAATTTTATTCTCAACCTTTTCTGATTTTCCATCCATCTTATTCAACTTCTCCACTTCCATAACTCACACCTCACAATAAATAAATACAAATTTTATAAATCACATTTTTCAGAAATTGAGTTTTTCAATTGCAGTTGCAATTGTTGCTGTAATTGCTGCTGATGTTGATGTTGTTGATAGATCCACAATGGTAGGAATTGCTTATCCGTAATCGTTAACCAAATATCCCTTGTAGATTTGAATGTGAATGGAGGGTAAAGCTTGCAATTCTTAGTTTTACAGAATCCTCTTATTGCATCCACACAGCCTGCTAAGGAAATTGTTACTGTTCGTTTCTTTCTCAAGCAGTATAATGCAACTTCTGTGGATGACGTGTTGTTTGGATCCGGTCCTAAAGTATCGAGTAATTGGCTTAGGAATTCATTCCAGTCTTTGCTACCTTTAAAGCTTTCAAGCTTCTTCTTCAACTCCTTAGAGATTGTGATGGTTGTGTTACCGTTATTCATCTTCATCATTTCTCCCCTCTTCCTCAAGCAAACTCTGTCTGAATTTGTAGAATGTTTTGAGATACTCGAACAACTCATCATCATATCTACATTCAATTTCAAGCTCTTTTACTGGCTTACCCAACATTCCTGGATCTACATAGCAAACAGCCTTACATCTTTTTTCAATTTCAATAACGAGCCTCATCTTCACCCTCCTTTAACAACACCTTAAACTTGCAATTTGGACATCTCAACATGCTATCCTGGATCTCAAACTCATGCCCACATGGACACACTCCATTTTCAACAAGATCTTGTGGAGTCATTTTCTCAACCTTCCTATGTTGATTTGCCTTTTTCTCCTTAAGCCTCCTCTACCCCAAACAGCCAAATCTCCATGGGATAAATATCTGATCCAGTCTGCTGGTCTAAATTGTGGACATCTACCATTTACAGGCAGTTCCTTACAATTCATCTTCGCACACAAAAAGCAGATCAGCAATTAAATCACCTCTCTATTGTCCCCTTTACGATCATTCAACAAGAACTGGACTCTTTCGAAAACCCTGTAAAACACCTCCTCAACCATCTCCAATTCCACAGTGCTCTGGACAGCTAATTCAAACTGTAAGCCATCTTCATCTCCAACGAGTCTTAAGGCTATAAGTGAAGCTTTTGGATCAACCTCTATTTTTTCCTCTTCCTCCAACTTACCACCTCCTTTTAGATTTTTGAGCTTTAACAAGGAATTTTTCATACAACCAAGAACCTAAATCTGAGATTGAGCCAGCCAAAATTGGGTCCTGACTCTCAAAACTGTAATAAGGATTCGATCTGACAATCTGGAATTTGTCAAACTCATACAACTCAACACCATTTTTTGAGTAAAGGATGTATAAAGGAACTTTTAGGCATTTGGCTATTTTCTTCAGGGTAACAAGCTGAAAGCCTCTTATGATCTTGTTTGTAGAATGCTTTTCCTCAATTATTGCCTGAATTCTGTTACCAACCTCCAAGATGTAATCCACATTTGTTACAACTACCTTAGATTTGTCGTGATAAGGTTCTAATGCTCTAAATAATGTATTTTCAAGGAATTGACCACAATGTGGGCATTTCATGGCTGAAACACCTCACTTATATCCCATTCTTGATATTCAGGCTCAGAATCAGAATCATTAGACTCTCCTTTACATTCGAGGAAAGAGACAAAATCTGAAATGCTAACTTGTATTCCTCTTATAGGCTTCTTTTTAAGTTTAAATACATCATACCTCCAACTAAACCGATCAGCTAAGGATTTTAGGCTATCAACAGCCAGACCATTCAAAACCTTCAAAACCGAGTTTGTGATTACGATTTGGTCGTTCTTCTTGAATGCCCAAGGAAGATACCCTTCACCAAGTAAAGCTAGCAACCTGTATTCAAGTTTTGGAGAGGAAGTATAAAGCGTCTCACCATTTACCTCAACCTCAACCTTAGAAATGTGCTTAGAATAGAGCTGGTTGATGTTTTCTAACAACCTTGATCTTATCTCCTCGTTTATAATCTCAGTAATATCCTCCAAAGTTTCTCCCTTGTGTATTTCCTCAATCCATTCTGGAACTTCCAAACCAGCAAACTCAAAAGCATTTCTAAGGAGGAAGGTTGATAGTTCCCTCCAGTCCATGTTTAGCAGGTCTGGATTCTCTTGAATTCTTTGGTAAACAAAATAACCTAAAAATCTCAAGTCGTAAAGTTTTGGTAAAACTGTTTTGTCAAACTCTTCAGCTTTAACCTCATTAACTCTGTCAGAAATTGAGAAAAGAATTGCTACATATCTTCTCAATAAGGCATCATCTGCAGGATATGTTTTGTTAGTCGTCATTATGAAAGGTGCTAAGGCTGGTTCTTCCGTGTAAACCCCCTGGACATACCTACCCCTTGCGAATGGTGATTCAATGGCTGATTTGATTATCTCTCTCAGGTTTTCCTTGGTTAAAACATCAGCAACTTCGTTTATTAAGACTGGAAATGTCGATTCAGAGACAACCTTACCAAATCTTGGGATGGTATCAATATGGCTTCCACCCTTTTCTTCAGGCTTTAGGTTCCAAATTACCTTGATAATCTTCCCCAAGGTTGTTTTTCCTGTATTTGCTGAACCATGCAAAAGTAACCAAGGGAAATGTATGCCGTAGGTTCCTCTTTTTTGTTTAATTGCATAGCTAAAAGGAGATATTAAACCCCACTTGATGATTGTTGTAAATCTCTCCCCTAAATGATTATACCACTCCTCCCTTAACTCTCTAAGGAGGTTGAGGGATTTAATCAGATCTTCTTTGCTGAACTCTTGGAAATCCCATTTTATAGCTTTGATTTGATTATCAATGTAGTAGAATCCTAGTTTTTCTAACTCTCTTCTTATCTCAGCCTTTCCATTTCGTATGAAAGCTGTAACAATGGAGCTTAAAGCATCTTGGAGCAATCTTTTATGCTTAACAACACCTTCAGCCTGCAACCTGCTAACAATTGCATCAAGATCAGTAGGTCCGATAACTCGATTAAGTAAACCTTCAAACTTGATTTCAAACTTCCTTACTCCTCCCAATGGATCCTCGTAAATTGTAACCTGTACAGGGCAACACTCGGCTATTAACTCCCTGTAAACAATCCCTCCATTCTTTTGATCTTCAACAGCTCTGGCTATTATGCCCTTCTTTGGATTTGCTATGTAGTAGAGTTTCCTGGAGAAATCAATCAATGAAAAAACTGAATCTCTGAAGGGGTGAGGCTTTGCCTAAAATTTCCTCCAATCTTCTTATCAACTCTAAGGATCTTTCTTCTCCAAGCAATTTCTCAGCTATCTCTTGAAGTCCTGTTTTACCCTTTAGTTCATCTTCTGACGGTGGATTGCCCTTTAAGCCATAGGTTCTATCTAAAACGTATAGCCTTTGATCTTTTTCTTCACCTTTTTCCGCTAAAACCTCTATGATTTTTCTGGCTGAGTTGTATTCAATTCCAGCTTTTTTTAACCATCCTGAAAGAAATAATACAATGTTGTTTCTGTTTCCTGGTTGGTAGATTGGCTTTAAGAGGTTGATTATTTCCAAGATTTTGCTTTCCTCAAAAGTTAAGGTTTCTTCCTCCTTTTCATCCTCCTTATCCTTCTCTAAGGTTTGGAGGATGGTTATATACTCGTTAGCTGTCAGTTCTGCTATTTTCTCAGGCTTGTGTTTGAATGTGTATTGTTTTCCTGAGGGGTGGATTGATGGAGGTGCTACTACATAACCTCCCTCTGCCCTGATGTCTATTCCTTCCCTGACACCTACTCTGTTTGAAAAGAGATTTGGATCCAAATTTTCAAGGTCCACAAGCCTGAAATAGTAGTGAAATCCTTTGCCAGTCTCTACAACCCAAGTATTGATGAATTTCTCATAAAGCTCTTTATTAGCCTCATACAATTCAGCTAAAAACTCTCCCAAAACTTCTTTACCGTCAAAATCGACAACAAATAGGTTTCCTGAAATGCGACCTGTAATAATAGCTAAACCAAGCTTGTTTTTACCAGATTTCAAAGCTGGGAAGTCGGTTTTAATGAACCATTCCTTTAACTCCTCTAAGGTTGGTAGTCTGTGCTGGTGTTTCTCCCATTTAACAAGGGCTACTTTACGACCAGTGTCTGGAATGGCCATTATTGGAATGATTGAGAATCCTTGTTCCAAGTAGTCTTTAGCCGTTAGGGGACCTGTCCACTTAACATAAACACCACCTCAACTTATTATAATAAAGCATAAACAGCTTACAGAACAAATTCCAG
>QMZC01000115.1 GCA_003662995.1 Archaeoglobales archaeon | reverse complement strand
CATTTCAGATATTGAAGAGGACTCAGCATCTATTAATCTGGCTGAACTTCCTTTAGACTTGAGAGCTGAGGTAACAACCAAAGTTTCTGAACTGCTTAATGTTGGGATAGATCTGGCTAGGAATGTTCTGGCAGAGCTTCCAGAAGTTAAAGAAGAGGATGAGAAGATAATACTACTTGCAAATCCTATTAATTATTCAAAGTATTTCTTGGGATTTGCGGAAGATATCGAGGCATGGCTTAAGGTTGGAAGACTGATAAAAGCCGTGGCGAAGTCGCAGGAGAACGGCTACGCTGTGATGGACAATTTTGTCATAGTCTCGGGAATCAGAACAATTTTCGTATACGACGGGAAAACTGGATATTTCATTCACGAAAAGGATTTTGATCAGTTCATATACCATGCAGTCTTTGGAGAGAGTGAGCTAAAAACTGCAAAGCCGGATGATTTTGAGATAAGGACTGTGCTTGAGACAATTAGTAGAGTAAACATTCCACATAAAGACGATTTGCTTAAATTAATTCTTGCTGAGAAAATCTAAACTTCCCCAGTTTTTAAATTAGGGTTCTGTTGAAATTAGTTACATATCCGATCAAAAAAATGGCAAGATTTAAGAACTATATCTATAGTATTACTACATTGGTGTTATGGAGGTGAATAATTGTGTTAAGAGATGTGCTACATAAAGCTTTGAATAATCAAATAACACAAGATGAAGCACTGTACATTCTTAATAAAGTACAAACAGTTGAAGATTTCTTAGAACTTGCAAAAGTTGCCTCAAGGGTCAGAGACGATGAAGTTGGAGCGATCTTCAAATTTGATGGGTTCATAGGCTCAATAACACCATGCACGACAAATCCACCGTGTAAATATTGCAGTAGGTCGGCTGGAAATCGCCCAGACTTTGCAGAAAAACCGCTAACGATTGAAGAGATTGAGATAGGTGCGAAATTAATCGATAATACGGGCACAAAGAGGGTCGAGCTTGGAGGAGGAACGCTATGGAGCGGGGCGGGTGAGAAAGTCATAGAGGCGGTGAAAGCCGTTAAAAAAGTTTCATCAATGGATATATGGATAAACGTTGGTCCATCCTTAAATAAGGGTGATCTTATTAAGTTAAAAGAGTTGGGCGTTAAAGAAGTGTGCAGCAGCCTTGAAACAATAAATCCAAAAGTTTTCCAAGAGGCTAAACCGGGAGATAGTCTCGAAGCTAGAATGAAGCTTGCTGAAGAAATAAACGAAGTTGGATTGGGGCTTAAAAGCGTTATGATGGTTGGAATAGGCAGTAGCTACGAAGACTACGTAAAACACATTTTTTGGTTCAAAAAATTCGAAAACCTCAGCAGTGTCTCTATAACTGGTTTAAGGCCAATTCCTGGAACGCCTTTCCAAGATAAACCGATGGCAAATCCGCTTGAAGTTGCAAAGGTCGGTGCAGTTGCAAGGCTCGTTTTGAGAGATGTAGATATAGGGTTTGGTGGCATGATGAACGATCCTCGTCTACTTCCACTCTGGATAATGGCTGGTGGGAATAGAGCAATCCACTTGGGCGCTCACGTTCACAGAGTTTGGTCGACTCCTATAAGACATCCGAATACGATCGTAGAGAAGCATGGTGATATAGAATTCGTGAACATGCTTCCCTTGACAACGAGACTTGCTAAGGAGATGGGAATGGAGGTTGATATAGAGTGAAGAAGCTCCTCTTCTTAATTTTTGTTTTACTCGTTGCATTAATACTTCTTGGATGCGTCCAGCATAAAGAAACAGCAAAAATAAAGATAGTTGATCAAGCGGGGAGGGAAGTAGAAGTAGGTAAAGTTGAAAGAATTGTCAGTCTATGGCCAGAAGCGACGAGAGTTCTCTTTGCACTGGGCGTGGAAGACAAAATAGTTGGATTGGATAGCGATAGTAAAAAATGCCCCATTCTAACGCGAGCTTTTCCTGATAAGTTAAAAGCAATACCGGATGTTGGAAGCGCTGTCAGGGGAACTTTAAGTCTTGAAAAGCTTGCCGAACTTAAGCCAGATATAGTATTTGTCAGAACGGAAGACAGAGAATTGGCTGATAGAATACAGCAAACTCTTGGAATTCCAGTTGTATGTGTTAGAATGGACAAATTTAATCCACCTCAGACAAGCTTTGATATTATCACGATTATAGGTAAGTGTGTTGGGAAGGAAGAGAAAGCCAAAGAGATAAGAGAATATCTCGAACGCAAGATAGATGATGTTAAGTCTATAACATCAAAAATACCCGATGCAGAAAGACCTAAGGTCTACCTTGCAAGTCCGTATAATCTAAACTCCGTAATCGCTCTCGCTACAGATATAGAAATTGCTGGAGGGAAGAGCTTATCAGTTTACTGCAAAAGCTGGGCTTGCAGTGTAAGCTTTGAGCAAATTGCAAAATGGAACCCTGACGTCATCTTGCTTCATGCATATGGTAAGTTCATGCCAGATGATTTAAAGAAAGACCCTAATTGGCAGAAGATTAAGGCGGTAAAAGAAGGCAGAATTTACAGAATACTCTTCGGTTATACAGGAAAGGATCCGGGACTTTTCGTTGTAAATATTCTAACCGAAGCAAAGATTCTATATCCAGATAAGTTCAATTACAACGTTGAAAAAGAGGCAAACGAAATTTTCAAAACGCTCTACGGCGTCGATGGATTGTACACCAAGCTAAAAAAGGATTTCAAGCTTTCGGAGGTTTAGTTGTTCTAAAAATTTTTATTAAAATTTTATGACCAAATTAAGATTTAGTCGAAACACAATGTTGATGGGATTTACACGAAATTTCGGGAAAAGCTTAGAATTACTTTTACATAAAATCTGCTTGATCCTTTTGCCTATCATACTATTTATTCTATATCTGTCTATCGGAAAGTATGCGATAACGCTAACTTCACTTCCTTCAGTCTTGTTTAAAGATTCAATTGAGCATACGATACTCCTTAACGTAAGATTGCCAAGAGCGATCGAGGCAATGCTTTTCGGAGCTTGCATGGGGATCTCGGGAGCTGCTTTACAAACAACACTTAGAAATCCACTCGTAAGTCCATACATACTTGGAATTTCATCAGGAGCTGCTTTTGGAGCAGCTTTGTCAATAGCCCTACTCGGAACAGGCTACTTCTTCTTAATGCAACCTTCAGCTATACTTTTCGCTTTGATTGCTATTACAATTACTCTATCATTATCGAAGTTCAGGGGACAATTTTCACCGACATCTCTAGTGTTGGCTGGTATAATAGTCTCAGCTCTGTTTTCGGGTCTGCTGTCATTAGTCCAAATACTCGTCGAGCCTGAAAAAACTCAAACTATTGTTGCTTGGATAATCGGTAGGTTATATGCTGTAACTTGGAGCGATGTTGTTACATCTGCTCCTTTAGCAATAGTGGGAATAATAGGCCTTTTAGTATTCAGATGGAGAGTTTTTGCCCTTTCAATGGGTGATGAAGAAGCAAAATCTCTTGGTGTTAGTGTTGAAAAAGAAAGAATTCTTGTAATATTGTTTGCATCAATTGCTACAGCTTCTGTTGTCTCTGTAACTGGGATAATAGGCTGGGTTTGTCTAATATCTCCACATATAACGAGGTTTATAGTCGGCTCAAATCCAAAAGATCTATTGCCAGCATCGATTTCGATTGGAGCTTCGTTCATGTTAATTGCTGATTTAATTTCGAGGACAATCTGGATTTTTGAGATACCTGTGGGAGTGATCACTACGCTTATTGGAGCACCGATGTTTCTATACCTCATGAGGAGGGCTATGCATGAGTGGGGTTGAAGTAAGAAGTGTGAAGTTTAGTTATGGCAAGGAGATTGTACTCGAAAATGTAACCTTTGAAGTTAATGAAGGTGAAATTTTAACGATACTCGGCCCAAATGGTAGCGGTAAAACTACCCTGCTTAAATGTTTAAACAGATTACTGAACCCAGAGGGGAGCGTGCTTATTGATTCTTTCGATATTTCAAAGCTTAGTGAAAGAGATCTTGCAAAACTCGTTGGATACGTTCCGCAAATTCATTTACCAGCTTTTCCGTATAGGGTTGTGGATGTCGTAGTTAGCGGAAGAACTCCACATTTGGGACTTTCAATGCCAACAAAAAAGGATTATGAGCTCGCTTATAACGTTCTTGGTAAGCTTAGTTTAAGCTATTTAGCAGATAGGCCTTATACACAGCTAAGTGGTGGAGAGCTGAGATTGATTCTCATAGCAAGGGCTTTAATTCAGCAACCGAAGGTTTTACTTCTTGACGAACCAACTTCCCATCTTGATTTAAAAAACAGAGTATTTGTTTTAAAAATCCTAAAAGAAGTTGCAAAAGAGGGTATTGCTATAATAATGAGCGAGCACGATCCGAATTTAGCTTCTCTCTTTTCAGATAAAGTTTTATTAATGTATAAGGGTAGAATCGTCAGCTATGGTAGAGTTCAGGACGTGCTAAATAGAGAAAACATAGTGAAAGTTTATGGAGTCGATGTAGAAATTTTCGAGAACAATGGAAAGCGATACATCTTTCCAACTATCAGTTAGCTACTAAAATATCAACTACATCTCCTATTTCATCCACTTCTGGCAACTCTTTCCCTTCTAAGCAAGCAATGTAAATTTCTCTCTTAAATGGCAGATATGCATCTGCTTTTATCAGCTTTGCGGTCTCATCGTCAACCTTATTCGCTAAGATCACAACTCTCTTCCCTATTTTGTTAGCAAGCTCAACAATTTTGTTCGTGAGCTGTATTGATTCATAACTTGGCTCAACGATGGCTACTATTACATCACATCCCGCCTCAACACCTCTACCAAAATGCTCTATGCCAGCATCCGTATCAACAACTACGTATTCATCCTCATTAAGTTTTAAAGCCTCGAGAAACTCTCTCGCCACAGCACCCATCGGACATGCACACCCCTCTCCGAAATCGTGGATCTTTCCTATTGCCATAATCTTTATGTTGCCCTTGCTTACGACGTAATCCTCTGGAATCTCATCAATCGTGATCTTTTTGAACATTCTTACTCTCTCACCACTTCCATTCTGGATCGATTTTATAAGCACCTCTCTCACAGCATCTTTGCCGCCCAGATATTCCATAAAATCCTTTGGTTGCTCAACTCCAAAGTTTCTGTATATGCCAAAGTTCGACTCGTCTGTATCAACTACAAGAACTCTCTTGCCTCTGTTTGCAAGCTCCTTTGCAATTAAAGCAGCGACAACACTTTTCCCACAACCTCCTTTGCCACACACAAGTATTTTCATTCACCATCACCTAAATTAGCAATATGTCGAATTCCTGAACCGAATCTAACGAGAGAGGCAACAAGTACAGCCTCAACGATCTCATCTCTGCTTATGCCCTCCTCGTACGCAAGCTTTACGTGGTGATCCACGCAGTAATCGCATCCAACAGCTACTGCACTTGCGATTGCAATCAACCTCTTAACTTTCGCAGGTATTGCTCCATCCTTCATGATCTTCCCGCTGAAGTCTTCGAAGTCTATTCCGTAATTTTTTAGAAGATCGTGAATTTCCATAATTCACCTCCACTCAACGTTCTCAAGATAGGCCTCACCTCTCGGTGTAAGTATGTAGTATTTCTTTCCATCCTCTTCAGCAGATTCAATGAACAAAGCTTGCTCAAGCAAATCCAGATGCATCTTTGCCTGGGCATCGGTGAGATTAAACTTCTTTTTTATCTCATCAAAACTCCTCTTTCCACCAATACCGATAAATTTGATGATCTCTCTTCTAGTTCTATTTTGCAAAGCGATCAGACCCATTTTATGATCCTCAGTTGGATCTCTAAGCTTTCCCTCCTTCTTCAATCTCTCAAGCCACTCCTGCTTTCTTTTCAGAAGTTCACTCGTTCCCATATTGATATTTAGGTTTGGTGAAATATTAAGATTTTGGCATTTAGTATTATTTCGTCTTATTCGAAATTACTAAACTGTCTAAAAATTAAACAAACAATACCCTTTAAAATTATCTCAAGAAGAGGCGAGCTATGACCCTTTCGATTAAGTAGGATGATTTGCTTGCTACCACAACGCCTATCCATATGAACATTGCTATAAGAGCTATCTCAATTCCATACCTTAGCCTAAAGGTTCCAGTCGCTATGGCAGATAGGATATCTGTTATAACTGCCGCGGCTATGGCAACGCCGACGCCAAATTTTATTGTTAAGTACACCATAAGAGTTATGAGAGGAATTGCTATTATTCCTCCTAAAACTGCAATTAAATATGGATTAACTCCAGCTGTTCTGGATATAACGGCGCACATCCCTGCCATTCTTGGGCACATTACAAAGAATGCAAAAGCCAAAGACAGAACAATGTAGTTCCAGTTCATAACACTTTTCCTTGCAGTATAGTATATTTTCGTTACGAAATCTTCTTTGTAACCCGAGATTTTGAGAAATTTGAATCCTTTTTTAGGAGGTGTTATTTTGGGAGAGAAGGTAGTATGGAATTTTGAGCTGAATGTTGTTAAGGAGTATTTGAGCAAGTTCTACTCCTCAAACTTTGCCTGCATAAGAGAATATTTGGCGAATGCAATTGCAGCCCAGTTTAAAGCCAATGTAAACGATCCGATTAGAGTTGAAATCTATCCAAGCAAGATCGTCATCGAGGACAATGGCATTGGAATAAGCAAGAAAACGTTCAGGGAAGTCTTCATGTGGTTTGGTAGAAGTGAGAACAAAAACGTTAGCGGAGTCCAGGGAATGTTCGGCTTAGGGGCAAAATCTTTCATGATGCTTACTGGCGAGAAGGGCAAAATGATCATGAAAACGAGGTCAAGAGAAACTGACGAGGCTTATTCAGCTATTTTAACATCTTATGGTGCTGAAATAATCGATGATGGTGGCAAGGAAGACTACGGCACGAGATTTGAGATCTATCCTGAAGAGCCTCTTAGCTCTAGAACCATAAACAGCTTTGTTAATGAGATAAGAGAGCTTTTTGACTTTTCAAGGATTCCGATCGAACTACTCGTTTTAGAGGACGGTGACAGTGTAAAACTCAGCATAGGTGTTCACAATCACGAAATTAAGATGTTAGAGGAGGACGAGTTTTACGAGCTTGGAGTGTTGAAAACAGTTCCAGCTCACGAGAGTTGGAAGAGCTGGAGGCACGACAAGTACGCAATAGTCCTCGGGGATGTTCTGGCGAAGAGGCTGATGTACTCTCCACCGCGGGGATTCTTCTTAAGGATAAAGGTCGAGGATGGTAGAATAGTGAATGTACTTGGGCGAAAGGTTAGAACACCTGTACCCACACCTAATAGGGATGATTTCAAAGAAGGACACAGAGATTTTACAACTTTAATGGAGCTGAAGTACAGGTTGATCCTGTTCAAAAGGGACTTTTCGAACTTCCTACATATGTCTGCCCAAGATCTGTCATCATACTCTTCCGAACAGCTTGAAGAGTTACAGAAGGCGTTGAACCGGATACACAGCTACTGGGAATCGTACAGCGACGCAATAGAAAGAGAGATACCTAAATTCTTAAGCTTGAAGAGAACTGCTGATATTCTTCTGACAGAGCTGCCAGCATACGGCGTGTGGGGTGGTATAAGGAGGAATGGTAGACGGATTACGGTTCTCTGCAAAGACATAATCTATTTGGCTGCGACTGGGAGAAAGACGGGTTATTTGAAGAGGAGACCAAACTCAAAGAAGGAATTAGATTTAGAAGATGCTGGGATTTATGCAGTCTATGTTGACAATCCTGCAATCATCGAGTTCTTG
>QMZC01000114.1 GCA_003662995.1 Archaeoglobales archaeon | reverse complement strand
TCTTTTCGCTATATAAGACATGTAAAAAGGGTCGAGCGGAATACAGTGTCCGCCAATGCCGGGTCCCGGATAGAAAGGCATAAACCCATAAGGCTTTGTTTTTGCAGCATCTATAACTTCCCACACATCGATACCCATTTTTTCGAATATTAGCGCCAATTCATTCACAAGTGCGATATTGACATTTCTAAAGATGTTCTCCACCATTTTTACCGCTTCTGCGGTCTTGGCATCTCTAACCTTAACAACTTTTTCAATTATACTTCCATAAAGCATAGCTGCTATCTCTGTGCATTCCGTATTTATTCCTCCGACAACCTTAGGTATCTTTTCAATCGTATACGTTTTATTTCCAGGATCTATTCTCTCAGGCGAATATGCCACACCAAAATCTATGCCCGCTTTCAACCCAGTTCTCTCTAAAATTGGAATCACGACCTCTTCTGTCGTCCCGGGATATGTTGTGCTCTCTAAAATTACGAATTGACCTCTTCTTAAAATCATGGCAATGACTTCACACGCACTTTTTATATATCTTAAATCTGGCTCTTTTGCCGCTGTTAATGGAGTCGGGACGCAGATTACAATGAAATCGCATTTTTCGAGTTCTTTATGATCCGCTGTCGGATGAAAAGATTTTTTCAAGTATTTTTTAATCATATCATCGCTTACATCGAGTATATGTGATTTGCCGTTCAAAAGATTATTAACGGTCTTCTCATTTATATCATATCCAACCACCTCAAACTTCCTTGCAAATGCTACCGCAAGCGGTAAGCCCACATAGCCCAACCCGATGATTCCAATTCTTGCGGTTTTATCTTTAATTTTCATTAGTAGGTTTTTCATATTCTTTGATTCTCTTTCATCTCTTTAAAACTCTCTGGGTAATTCTCAATAAACCAGACCATGAACGCAGTTACATCAATTTTATCTTTTAATAATTGTTCTCTTTTTCTTTTCCCTTCTTCTCTCAAGTTGTTGTTCTCCAACAGTTCCAATGCCTTATTAAAAGCCTCCTTTTCCATTGTTTTTTCATCTGAGAAGTTATATACAAGATTATATCTTTCTTCTTCCTCATCAGTATATCCCAATCTCAAAGTATTCACATAAATCGCATGCGTCCCCAAAACTGCACATTCTGATGCCGTTGTCGCTCCCTCACCAACATACAAACTCGCATAATACAACAAATCATGCAACTTGTCTGGCGAGACTTTAATCTTGTATTTCTCCAGCTCCTTGGGCAGCTGCCCCTCTGAAGTAATAAGCACCCGCCCGTATTTCTCCAGTTCCCTTACCAATTCTATTTTGTTTCTTATGCCGTGCTGTCCAACGTCATGACTCGCACTCCATGAAACAAACCGCAAAATGATAAATGTATCGTCCTTGCTCAGCCCCATCTCATCCAGCACCGCAGGGTTGGGTGTGAAATAATTCGGGTGAAGATATGCTAATTCATGGTAGCCGTTGTATCTGATTTGTTTTTTGCCGAGCTCTTTTTTATAGCAGGAAGGGGTGCATATAACTGAGGCAAAAGGATCCATTAGAAGATGTTCAATTTTTGCATGTTCTGTATCATCAAAAACAATGGATGGAATCCTTATTAATTTCCCAAGAAAAGGTACATACACATTACCAACGCCACCAACCAAAATATCGGGTTTGAAAGATTTTGTTATTTTATATAATTTATAATCTACTTTTATCATATCCAGTGCCTTGGAGAATAGATGAGCTTTTGCTTTTCCAACAACTTCATAATCGAAACCATAAACGTTTAGCAGATATACTGAAATCTCTTTATCAATCGTGGTAATCTTGCATTCGTGCCCTCTTTTTTCCAAATTCCAAATCAAATTCTTAAACAAATGAACTTGGGCAGGATGACCGATATTGAACAGTATTCTCATTCTCTTGCCCCTCTCAAAATCTTTTTACCAACATTAAATGCAAAATCCTTTGTGCAATTAAAACCCCATTCGACACTATTCAACGCCCACCTTTCCGGATGTGCGAGTATATAGAATTTGTCAACCTTTTTCGATCTAATAAGTCTTATGAGTTCGTCAGTAGTATTCACAATAGCTAAGTTATCGTTGTTATTATCCGCCATGAAATCTCTCATCTTGTTCTTCCAGTTCCAGCTTCTGCCGGTATCGGAAAAATAACTGACCCCGCTTATAGACAAATAAGCTTCTCCGATTATCCCGAACTCTTTAAAATCATAACGCTTCCACAAATCTCTGTTATCATGCTTCGACAGAGGACTTCCATGCATGCATATTGTTTTTACATCAATGATTTTCCTGAATTCTTTTAGTTCTTGCTCAAACAAGTCTATAGCTTTCTCATAGTCTCCTTTAGCCTTGCTTAAAACCTCGTAGTGGTATCCAGTCTCATGCCCCATTCTATTGATTTTTCTGATTATCTCTTGCTTAAAAGTGTACGGATATCTGAAGTAATATGTTGCCCTGATTCCAAGCTCATGCTCTAATTCAGCCATTTTCAGGGCGTTGTTGGGTTTCCTATCAACATCATGCCTCATGATAACGAATCCGTTATTGAGTGTGCCGGTGAGATAATCGTAAACGGTAACAGGCTTATAATTCTCAATCAATGCTAAACACAACTTTTTGTACTTAGCCAAAGTAAAATCGAGCTTATCAATCAAATTAATACCACCTCTTGCTATTTTCCTGCTGCATGTCAAGCAGAATTGCGAAAAGCAGGAATTGCAGACCTATTATGAAGATGAGCAGAGATAAAACACCTCTCATGAAGATCGAACCACCTAAAACAAACTTGTAATACAGAGAGTAAATTCCACCGAGAAAGCCCGATACGCCTAATATAATGCCAAACAGGTAGAAGAAAACCAGCGGATGAAAACTCAATACCACATACTTCATCTTCAATCGCCAGAAGAAGTCCTTGAGCAACAGCCATGACACCTTCGGGATGTACTTGCTATACTTTATCTTCGACTTCTCTTTCCCGTATCTCGCCGGGTGAGGCACATCAACTACTCTGAATCCATAAACATTCAACTTCACTAGCAAATCGTTGCAGTAACCATACCAGGGGTAAATCAAATCAAGATTTATTCTCTCCAGAGCCTGCCCTGATATTGCGGTATAACCATTCTGCGGGTCCATCAACTGCCAGTAACCTGATGCCATCTTCGTTAGAAATGTCAGAATAGAATTCCCGAAAAATCTCCATTTGCTCATCCCCCGCCTGTATTCTGGACTTAAAAGCCTGTTTCCCTTTGCATAATCTGCCTTACCTTCAATAATTGGGTCAAGCAACGAAGGTAAAAATGCTGGGTCCATCTGGTTATCTCCAGCCATGACTGCGACGATATCCATACCATCCTCTAAAGCCTTTTTATAACCCGAAACAATCGCCGCACCAACGCCTTTATTTTCCTCATGTCTAATCAGAATTATCCTGCCATCATTCTCGGCAAACTCCCTCACAACTTCAACTGTTTTATCGGTCGAACCGTCATCAACAACATATATTTTATCTACATAAGCTGGAATATTGTTTAGAGTCTCCCCTATAAGCATTTCTTCGTTGTAGGCTGGAACTACCACACCAATCTTATGCTCCCGATACATTTCCTCATCTTCTAAGCACTTGAGTTTTCAGTTCAAACGTATCAAACACCACATCAGCCTCATTGGGTTTAATCCACTTCAATCCGAGCTTTTCCACTTCTTCTCTACCGAGCATCTCATCGTAAACAAACGTATTCAAACCCTTCTCTACCAAAAGCTTTGCCAATGCAAAGTTTCTGCTGTGATAAAGTTCTTTAACACCTTTCCTGAACGTAATACCTTTAATGCATATCTTTACTTTATTCAAAGGCTTGTTAATTTTCATGCACTCCAGAACTATCTTCTCAGCCCAGTAATTTATCATTTCATCGTTAAGCTTTCTCGCAGTCCTCAACAACTCAATATGACTGAATTTACCTTTCTTTTCCATCTCTTTAATCAGAAACCATGGGTACACAGGAATACAATGACCACCAACTCCCGTAGATGGTAGATGTATATGGCAGTACTCGTGATTGGCATATTCTCTCGCTTCATAAAAATCGATATTGAGTTCACTTGCAATCTTGAAAAGCTCGTTTGCCAGTGCAATATTCACATCTCTATAACATCCCTCTATCAGCTTGATGAATTCCGCAACTCTTGCAGATGAAACTAAATGCAAATTAGGAATGAATTTTTTATATGTTTCGAAAGCTTTAATTCCGCTCTCTTTATTTACTCCTCCTACAACTTTCGGGAATTCCTTCAGTCTAGAAATGCTGTAGCCCGTCATTATCCTTTCAGGCGAATAAGCCAAGTAGAAATCACCAAGCTTTAGTCCGCTCTCCTCTTCAAGCCACCCTTTCGCCATAATCTCAGTAGTCATTGGTGGGACCGTAGTTTCCAGAGCAACTAAATCCCCTCTCTTCAATATTCCGCCTACATTCCTGAAGGCATCCTCCAGAATTCTGAAATCAGGGTTGTAATTTTCATCAACAACTAATGGGACTATCACCACAAACACGTTACAGTCTGCAGCATCCTCATATCTTGGAGTGGCAATGAGATTTTTGCCTGCATGCTTTTTAATCAGCTCATCCAGTCCAGCCTCCTCTGGAATCGGATTTATACCCCTGTTGATCATCTCACATTTTCTCTCATCAAGGTCTACTCCAACAACTTCAAAGCCGCTATCAGCTACAACAGCAGCCAGCGGTAGTCCAGCTCTGCCCAATCCAATCACACTAACCTTCACTTTAACCACTCCTTTCTAATTTCTACAGTTTTTCCACATGAGCATTTGTAGATTATCTTCTCACCATTCTCTTCTACAATTTCACTCAGCTTTTTTCCGCAATAGCAGACGAAACCTTTCAACCTTGCAGGATTGCCATACACCAAGCCAAAAGGTGGAACATCTCTTGTTACAACGCTTCCAGCTCCTATCATAGCATACTCGCCAATTGTAACACCGCAAATAATGGTTGAATTTGCTCCTATACTTGCTCCCCTCTTAACCAGAGTTGGAATTATTTTATCTTCGTTCCAGATAAATACTCTCGGATATAAATCGTTTGTAAAGGTGACAGAGGGGCCGATAAACACATACTCCTCTATTTTGACTCCTCTATAAATGGAAACAAAATTCTGTATTTTTACATTATTTCCTATCTCAACTTCAATATCTATGTAAACACCCTTTCCAATATTGCAATTTCTTCCAATTTTTGCTTTCTCCCTTATATGTGCAAAATGCCATATTTTTGTTCCTTCCTCTATCTCATTACTCTCCACTACTGCAGTTGGATGCTTAAAATACTTCATCTTGACTCCTTAATTATTTCTGCGATTTTTAAGTTAAGGATCCCATGCTCGAGTGTGACGGGAAATTGTTTCCCCTTTTTAACACACTCAATGAATGTCTTCAGTTCTTCCCTTAACGGTTCAACCCTGCTAACAAGTACTTTTTCGATTATATTTTCCTGCATGTATCGAGCGTTCTCCTCCCCATATTTTTCTGGTTTTCTGTAAATGTATATTTCTTGAGTCATGAAATCTCCATCAATCGTAAATCCATCCACCTCAACATAAATAGCCCTCATTTTCTTACAAGCAACTCTGCTTGCGGATAGCGAGACTATGCAATCTCCAAACTTTACAACCACCTTTCGAATATCGTCATCACCTAGCGAATACAGCTCAGAATGTTTGTTACCGGTAAAGAAATAATTCCAAATTAGATCTATGTCGTGGATCATTAAATCAACCACCACACTTGCATCCGTAATCCTTGATGAAGCCGGATTGTGTCTCCGTATTTCTATATATTTAGGCTCTCTCACAATCTTTTTAATCTCTTTTACAACCGGATTAAATCTTTCAACGTGTCCAACTCCAATGGTTAAATATTCTCTGTTTTTAGCAATTTTTAGCAACTCTCCCCCATCTTCTGATGTGGGTGTAACAGGCTTTTCGATTAAACAGCTAACGTCATTCTCAATTACCCTTTTCGCAACCTCAAAGTGATACTTAGTTGGAACACAGACGCTCACAGCATCTACTTTTTTTAATAGTAAGTCCATAGAGTCACAGGCAATTGCTCCATACCGCTCACTTACTTCCCCCAATGCTGTCTTGTCAATATCGTATACATAAACTTCATCGACATCTCTCAGCTCGGAATATATACGTACATGATTTTTGCCCATTACCCCTACTCCGATTACTCCAATATTCATCTAATCACCCACGTCGTTAATAGTCTCGCAAATGTATCTTAAATCATCATCCGTTAATGCTGGATGCACAGGCAAACTCAAAACAACTTTTGAGAGTTCTGTAGAAACTGGACACAAATCATCTGGATAACCCAGTTTCCGATACAATAGCTGCTTATGAATAGGCAAAGGGTAGTGGATGGCAATACCAATTCCTTTTTCGCTTAAGTAATTAATGAACTCGTTCCTCTTCATTGGAAAGTCTTCTTTGATCTTGACCACGTATTGGTGATAAACATGCTTTACGTCCTTCTTTTTGTATGGAGTTTCAAGTGCGACTTTCAAATGCCTATTTAGGTATTCTGCGTTTCTTATTCTCTTCTCATTGAAGTCTTCAAGCTTCCTTAGTTGAGCAATGCCGATTGCTGCCTGAATGTTTGTCATTCGATAGTTATACCCTAAAACTGTGTGCAAATACTTTTTGTCCTGTCCATGATTGATTATAAGCCTTAATCTCCTTTCTATTTCTCTGCCATTGGTTAGTACCATACCTCCTTCCCCTGTTGTCATGTTTTTTGTAGCATAGAATGAGAAGCAGCTGACAGTTCCAAAGCATCCCACTTTCTTCCCTTCATATTCTGCTCCATGAGCTTGAGCACAATCTTCAATTAAGAATAAATTGTGATCCTCGCAGATTTCCTGTATAGCTTTTACATCAAATGGATGACCAAATAAGTGCACACCAATGACAGCTTTTGTTCTTGGTGTGATCTTCTCTAACAAATCGTCAGGATCAATATTGAATGTCTTTTCATCTACATCCGCAAAAACTGGTTTTGCATTTTGGAACAGTACAGCATTAGCTGTAGCTATAAACGTGAAATCTGGAACTATCACTTCATCTCCACTTTTCATACCCAAGGCTTTTAATGCAATATCCAATGCCACCGTCCCGCTTGTTGTAGCCACAGCATATTTAACCCCAATATATTTTGCAAACTCTTCTTCAAATCTCTTTACCCATTCTCCACTGGCAAGCATTCCAGATTTTAGCACTTCAACAACGTTTTTAATTTCTATTTCATCTACCAGCGGTTTTGATATTGGGATCACAGTTAAGAACACAACCCTCCTCTTAAATTACTTAACATTTTGCTTATGCAGAACTAGTTTCTGACAAAACTTCCCTTTTCAACATCTTTCTTAACCGATACTTCAGCTTCAATCCAGCTATCGCTCCCAATTTTTACGCCAGGATATATTGAAACGTTGATTCCAGTCTTGACATTGTAACCGATGAAAGCTCCAAGCTTTCTCCTTCCGCTGTCAATTCTTTTGCCCTTGATTGTTACCTTCACGTTTGCATCATCAAACCTGAGATTTGCTATTTTTGTTCCCGCTCCCAGATTGCATCCTTCAGCAATAACGGAGTCAGCAACATAGTTTAGATGAGGAACTTTAGATTTGTTCATGACAATGCTTCTCTTTACTATTGAGAATTCTCCGATCACGCAGCCATCG
>QMZC01000113.1 GCA_003662995.1 Archaeoglobales archaeon | reverse complement strand
TTTAGCTCTTCTACAATTTCCTTTACTTTTAGCATAATAATGCATGATTTTAAGTATCTATAGTTTTATACTAATGTGGACATATCCGCAAAAAACTATAACAAAGTTTTTTATTTTAAATGTATTGGTAATTTTTTATATTCGTTAATAACAACAAAATTCACGAATAAATTATAGAAATTTGAGGATGGTGGGTGGAGGAGTTTGTGGGTGGTTCTCTAAAAATAATTCAAAAATCGGCCAAGAGAAGTTAACTCAATCCTTACCCACCTTCTGTTCTCATCTGATTCTGCATAAGCCATCCTTGCGTTATCTTCGCTGAAATCGGTCTCAAGTGGTTCAAATTCCTCTCTGAGTTCTTCAAATCTAATCAAATCGTAGCATTCAATATCATCTGCAGTTATTCGCTTGCAGCTGTAGCTCAATTTCTGATTGTGAACACCTGTGCTGAGCTATCCACAAATTAGCATTTAAGTAAACTTCCTCCTCACAACAACCTTGCTGTCACTAATTTTGGCAACAAAAGTCCAGCCCTCGCTGAAATGAGCTTCCAGCTCATCGATATCGATGAGCTTATCGGTCGTTCTTTCTGTCTTGCTCCTCGAAAAATCAAGCTTTGCATACTCTTTCCTGTGAAAATCGATTCTCGTTTTGTCATAATAAACATCCTGCATGCCTGGAAGTATGTGACCCATGAAAAATTCCTGCGTTGCTTTGTCCAATCTTCCACCATCGATAGTTGGACTCACAAGTACGGATTCGAATGCTTTGCGTAAACTGTGTGGAGTTACATGCCTCCACTTCTCTATTCCAGCAAGCTTGGCAGATCTCTTTACAATAAGCCCGACTCCTCTCCTTCCAAGCCTTTTGCTTGCTCTTTCATCCCTTTTCCATAAAGTCCAGTCTGAATGGAAGAGAGGTTCTTCACGACTTATTCCATACTTCTCCTCCCTCTCGCGAAGATAGCTTCTCAAAGCTTCGCCAGCTTCCATACATATGAAGGTATAGTAAGGGATGTTTCCTTTACAAGCATCCGGGACTCTTTGCTTCATCTCAGGATAGACTGGAACTAGGATGTGGCTCTCTCCTTTCTCAACCTCGTCTGCAACGTCACCGTAGTTTAAGGCACAAAGGGTGCTAACTCTCAGCCCGCTACTCCATAAAGAGAGTATTACTGCCCTGTTCCTCAAGCTTCCCGCAGAATCTGCCATCATATAAACTTCTTCCTTAGTAGGAATGTACTCTGGTCTCTTTCTATATATAGTCGGGACGAAGTGGGTTGCTACTTCGAGATCTTTGTATCCGTTTGAGCGGAAGAATGTTTTCAGCTTTTTTATTACTGAGTTAACATATGCCTTGCTCCTGTCCATGGCTGCGAGTTCATCGGCAAAGTTCTGAATTAAATCCTCAACCATTTCCTTAGGAAGGTGGACAAGCTCTTCAGGATTGTAGCCTGACCACTCGCAGAACCTTCTGAGAAGATCGAGATATTTTTCTCTGGAACCTTCACTCCTCGTGTATCTGGCAAGGTGGTTCAAAAGCTTCTGCACACTGTTATAGCTGCTTTTCCATCCCTCAGACCCATCTCTTGCTTTTATTCCGAAGTAAATTTCGAACTTTCTCAGCGGTAGCCTTGCATGAGGATCGAATTTTCCAAATGCCTTCATATCCCCCAAAAGGGATATCCCTTTAAAGGGATAAAAATCTAACGGTTGAGCTTCGTTTTCAGTATCCGCTCGGTGTGGTATACGGACCCGGCGGGATTTGAACCCGCGATCTACGGCTTAGAAGGCCGTCGCTCTATCCATGCTAAGCCACGGGCCCCTTGCATTTGATGTTTATGAAGGGTATGGGTTTATAGGGTTTACGAGGTTTATGAAGTTTATGGAGTTTATGGAGTTTGTGTTATTATGCATCAGACATCCCCTTTAACACAACTTTGTCTATAATTAATTTCGGTTTGTTTTCGCAGTACAAGCACTTTGTAGTCAAGTTCCGCATTAAGCTTCATTAAGCTTCGTTAAGATTGCAATCGAAAGACTCAAAGTCAAATCAGGACAACTTTTTATAGTCTAAAAAACAAAACACTTCAATGGCTCTCGAATCTTTGAAGGATGTCGTAAGAAAAATTACAAAATCAGCTTCAGTTGATAAAAAATTGGTTGAAGAGGTTGTTAAAGACATTCAAAGGGCTTTGCTTAAAGCAGATGTCAATGTTAGGCAAGTTAAAGAGATAAGCGATGCGATAAAGAAGAGGGCTTTGAGCGAAGATGTTCTACCAACATTTAATGCTAGAGAACACATAATAAAGATAGTTTACGAAGAGCTAATGCGTGGGATTGGCGAAGGATTGGAGATTCCGCTGAAAAAGTCCAAAATTATGCTTGTTGGATTGCAAGGGAGTGGTAAAACAACCACTACAGCCAAAATTGCCAAGTACTTTAAAGATAGGGGTTTGAAAACTGCAGTTGTTACCGCTGACACGTGGAGACCTGCTGCCTATGAACAGCTTAAACAGTTGGCTGAAGCGTACAACATCCCATTTTATGGGGAGAAGAACGGAAATGCTATAAAAATTGTTAAAAATGCCTTAAAAAATCTGAAAGATTATGACATGCTAATCGTTGATACTGCTGGAAGGCATGCTCTAGAAAAAGAATTGATTGATGAAATGATTGAAATTGCAAAGGTTTTACAGCCAGACTACAAGCTATTAGTTTTGGATGCTGCCATCGGTCAGTTGGCATCGAAACAAGCTAAGGCTTTCCATGATGCAATAGGCATTGATGGTATAGTAATCACAAAGTTCGATGGAACTGCAAAAGGTGGGGGTGCTTTGTCCGCTGCAAGAGAAATCGGAATTCCCATAGCCTTCATTGGAAGCGGTGAAAAAGTCGAGGATTTTGAGAGATTTGATCCTGCTGGCTTTGTTTCAAGGTTGCTGGGAATGGGAGACATTAAAGCCTTGCTTGAAAAGGTTGAGAGAGTTGTCAGTCAGGAAGAGTTGGATCCTGAGGCGTTTTTGAAAGGTACATTCACTCTAAAAGACATCTACAAGCAGATCGAGGCAATGAGCAAAATGGGTCCAATAAGGAAGATTTTTGATTTACTACCGTTTGGTTTCTCCATGAAAGTGGATGATGATGCAATGGAGATGACACAAGAAAAGATGAGAAAATTCAAGGTTATAATGGATTCAATGACTGAAGAGGAATTGTTAAATCCAAAAATCATCGATTCTTCAAGGATTAGAAGGATAGCGATTGGTAGCGGTACATCTCCACAAGAGGTTAAGGAGCTACTGAAATACTACAAGACGATGAAAAATGTGATGAAAAGATTTAAGAAGAAGAAATTGCCGATTAAAGGTTTGAAGATGGGGTTTTAGTGCAAACTACGCTTTCCCTCTTGACTCCCCATGAATTACTGCTGATGCCACAAGGTGTGCAACTCTCAAGCATTCAGGCAAATTCCCCCTTAACCTTGACGATTCTATAAACGTTTTTGCGTCCTCTAATTTGCAACCTGCTATCTGAACAAAGAGATTGTCGATTTTAAAAACTTCTCCAGCCCTTTTAATAATATCCTCTCTAATCTCTGGATTACTGACGTTTCTTAACGCTTGAAAAATCTCGTCAAAGTTTGGTTTTTTTCTCATAACCACAACTACTGGAACTTTTGTTCTTTCAAAGATTTGCTGAATGTCTGCAACATTAAAACCGCCGAACGTTATTCCGTTCAAAAAAACGCATCTAAGCTGTTCTCTAAACTTTGATTTTCTGATAAGCGTGATAATCTTTTCAGTAACATCCAATCCATCGATCGTGATTTCGGAATGCATAAATCCTTCAATAAGCGTTCCAGCAGTTACACATCCAATAATACATCCAACATCTTTTTTAAAACTGTCATCGAAACCGACAAATCTCCATTTCTTCATAACCTGTGTTTGCTACAACCAATATAAAGTTTTTAAAGTTGAGTAAAACTACAATTATGAACAAAGTTGATGAACTCGTTAAGTTCATTCACGAAGCAGGTAGTTTAAAAAACATTCCGAGGTCTGGATGGCTCAAAATTGGAATAAAAGATCCTGAGAGTGTCGCTGAACATAGCTTCAGGGTTGCCCTAATCGCCTTTTTTATTGCATACATGGAGAGTAAAAACCTTGAAAGAGCTTACAAAGCCTCGTTCTACGCATTAATTCATGACATCCCAGAATCGAGAACGCTGGATTTGCATAAGCTGTCAAAGAGGTACGTGAACGTTAATCGTGATGTACTAAAGCAACAATTGGGCTTCTCACCTGAATTGTTCGATGAACTTAACAAAACGATTAATGAAGTAAAGGACTTTGTTGAAGATGCCGACAAACTGGAATTACTCTTCCAAGCAAAGGAATATTCAGAATTCACCGATTCAGCGATGGATTACACAAAAAATCTTGAATTCAGAACAGAAACGGCTAAAAAAATTGCCGAAGTTTGTGTGAAATCTGATCACAGGTGGTGGATAGAGTTTGAATGACCCGACGTTTATCACAGATAGAATGTTGGGGAAACTGACGACTTGGCTCAGAATTTTCGGCTACGATGTAGTGTACATAGGGGACTTAAAAATAGAGGGGGATGAAGATACCTATTTGCTTAACAACTATAAAGACAGAATTCTTTTGACAAAAGACAGAGAATTGCACAGAAGAGCGATGAAAGAAGGTAGAAAATCAATTTTAATAAAATCAAACGACGTTGCGGAGCAGTTGATGGAGTTAAAGGATTTGGTTGAATTTCAGCCTGCAATGGATAGATGTAGTGTTTGCAACACGTTGTTGAGGAAACCCAATGAACACGAGATCAAAGATTTTTTAGAAAGGGAAGGAATAAAAGAGGATTTGGCTGAAAAATACGAGCTTTGGTATTGCGAAAGGTGCAAAAAACTTTACTGGATGGGTGGACACTGGAAAAACATGATAAAGTTTCTAGAAAGGTTGAAGGAATAGTGTGACAAAATTACTACAAGCCTACCACCTCTCCCTCCAAAAGGAAGGTACAAACAAACTTAGGACCGTGAAAATTTCTAGCCTCCCTATCCACATGTTCATCGTTAAAATCAACTTAACATGCTGTGGAAAAGAAGAATACGTCTCGCTCGCTCCAGCTAAACCCAATGCAGGTCCAACGTTTCCAAGGTTTGCAGCAACTGCTGAAGCTGATGTGATGATATCAAATCCGGAAATCGTTATAAATAGGGTTGAGAAAATGAAAATTGTAATATAGAGTATAAAGAATGCAACAACATCATCTACAATATCCTTTTTAATAACAACGTCTCCATACTTTATTGCCCTTGCTATCCTTGGTTCTGCTGCTTTGAATATTTGGAGAATTGAGTATCTGGTTAGTATGTATATCCTCGTAATCTTAATCCCACCGCCTGTAGACCCAGAGCATCCGCCAACGAACATGAGGATTAAAAGAATTAATCTTGCCCCATCACTCCACTTATCAAAGTCGTATGTTGTGTAGCCGGTTGTAGTCATGATTGAGACGGCTTGGAAAGTAGAGTATCTGAGAGACTCCAGAATGCCGAACTTCTCCAGATTTAATGTTGTAAGGGCTAGGATGGAGATTAGTAAAACAAACAGATAGGCTCTAAACTCCACATCCTTGAGATACCTCCACTCCCCCCTTAACAGATGGTAGTGTATTGCGAAGTTCATCCCGCCAATGGCAGCGAATGTCACTATTACCGCCTCAACAGCGGGATTTTTGAAGTAAGCTATGCTCTGGGAGTGGGTTGAGAAACCCCCAGTTGATAGCGTTGTAAACGTGTGCGTTACAGCGTCAAAAAGAGATTCTCCCAAAAGATACAGCAGAGTTATTTCAGCGATGGTAAAAAGCAAATAAATCGCATACAAAATTAAAGCAGTGTCTCTAAATCTCGGTTTTATTCTTTCCAATCCTATTCCGGGATACTCTGCTTGAAACAGAGCAGCACCTTTTCTCGCTACAGATGGCAATACCGCTACAAACAAAACAATAATTCCCATTCCTCCTAACCATTGCGTTAATGCCCTCCAGAACAATATCGATCTTGGTAAAACCTCAGGCTTATCAAAAATTGATGCTCCTGTTGTCGTAAATCCCGACATCGCTTCAAAGAAGGCATCAACAAAACCCACCCCGATTACAACATATGGAATGCACCCAACAATTGAAACAAATAGCCACCCCAAAGCGACGATTGTAAAAGCCTCTTTGTAACGTAATATTTCACTTTTGGGTTTGAATAAATACATCACAAGTCCAATGACAAGGGAAAATGCCATTGCAACGATAAACGGATAGTACGATTCGTTAAAATAGATAGAGGTGGCTGTCGGCAATAACAACATAACTGAGAAAAATATCAGAATCCTTCCCAAAAAATTAAACACCAAACGTGTGTTCATGATCTAAACGCCTTTTCGACCTTTTCTATCTCATTCCATGTTGTGAAAACCAGCAGTTTGTCTCCAATCTTTAACTCAGTATCACCTCTCGGAATTAAACATTCATCTCCCCTCAATATCCCACCGATTATAGACCTCTTAGGCAGTGATATATCCCTTATCTTTTTGCCAGACAATTCTTTCTTTTCAACGCTCACTTCCAGCACAGCCATTCCTCCTACATCAACAAGTGTGTGAGTTCTCATCAATCTAAGATGCTTTATAACTTCAGTGTAAGTTACCTTTCTTGGATTTAGCGCGACATCAACACCGACCTTTTCAAACAGTTGAACGTAATTGCCTTTTTCAACCTTGGCGATTGCTTTTTTAGCACCCAAATTTTTGGCAAGGAGACATATAAGCAGATTTTTCTCATCGCTCTCTGTAGTCGAAATTACAACGTCCGATTTCCCTATCTCCTCCTCCATTAAAAAGTCCAAGTCTGTTGCATCTCCAATAATTACTCTAGTCCTTTTCAAAACAGCGCACAAATTTTCACAAACCTCTGGATTTGAGTCTATCAGCTTTATGTTCAAATTGCCCTTATCCAAAATCCTTGCCACATAGCTTCCAATTGTACCCCCACCAAATATGACAACGTTCTTTATTATTGGCTCTCCAAAGTAATCCCTTATCTCAACCAAGTCATCGGGCTTTCCCACGATTGCCATCTTGTCTCCTGCTAAAATTTCTGTGTCACCTCTAGGCAACACCAACTCACCATTTCTGTAAATAGCTGTGATTATCACATTTAACGGTAAATTCAGCTCAGCTATTCTTTTGCCAACGATTGGTGAAGTCTCCTTTACAGATATTTCGACCATCTCCACATCTCCACCGCTAAAAGAGATAACCTCTATTGCACCGGGAATAGTTACTAAATTCGCAATCTCACTTGCCAATGCCAGTTGTGGGCAAATAATCAAATCAAAACCCATCGGATGATTGACGATAAAAGGTTTGTGCGCATATTCGGGATTTCCAACTCTAACTATGGTCTTCTTCACTCCAAACCTTTTTGCAGCCAACCCAGCTAGCAAATTTACCTCATCATCACCTGTCACACCAATGAATATGTCAGCTCTTTTGATGTTTGCCTTAACCAAAACCTCAATGTTGGCAGCATTACCTTTGATAGCCTCCACGTTTAGGTCTTTGATTTCTTCAATTTTTCTTTCATCAATGTCTATAATAAATACTTCATTTTTTTCTGATAAAATTTTGGCAAGGTTTAATCCAACCTCGCCAGCGCCAGCAATAACTATTCGCATTGGAAGATTTGAGATGTCCAACTAATTAAATACTTTTTGTTCTTTTTGTTTCTGTATTTGCTGTATAGTCCTGAAATTTTTGACCTTATAAACCCTACTCATTCTCCAACCACCTCATCAAAAAG
Organism: Archaeoglobales archaeon; assembly: GCA_003662995.1. Lineage (GTDB taxonomy): Archaea > Halobacteriota > Archaeoglobi > Archaeoglobales > Archaeoglobaceae > B5-G16. The sequence goes on along the minus strand of QMZC01000113.1, from coordinate 58 downwards.
CTTGAATGCAACACCTAACCTCGCCTCTACAGGCAACCTGCTCCAGAAGGCATCTTCA
>QMZC01000112.1 GCA_003662995.1 Archaeoglobales archaeon | reverse complement strand
GGGTCTTCAACTTCGATTGTGTCTCCCTTTTCGTAGCCAGCGTAGCATTTTCCCTTCACGTCCTCTACGACAATTTTCAGCCTGTACATAGCAAACGTTATCAAAAAATGTTTTAAAATTTTCTTCTTGTCTCACTTATTAGAAATGTGGGATTTGAGATGTGCTCGAGAATTTGTATAACGGTTACACAGTCAAACGAGTTATCTTTAAACGGGAGGCCCAGATCTGCGTCGCATACAATAAAATCTGCAGAAATATTGGATTTTTTAATTAACTCTGGGTCAACATCAAGTCCGAAAACCTCAATTTCGGGCATATAACTCTTAACCATTTCAAGAAACTCTCCAAAACCATCTCTCCACTCCATGTTATCTATTATTAGTATTCAACATAATTATCCAAAAAAGTTTGCTTTTTGCCTTATGGATTTTATATTTATCCAAAACACTTTTTTCTTATTTTGTCTCAAGGCTGACACGCATGTAGAAGCCTCTTTTTAACGAAGTCTTCACTACAAAACGAATACTGCAATACCAAATTCTTTACAACAGCTTTCGAGCAGGGGATCCGATTCTTCACAGAGTATAGCTTTCTTAACGGTGAACTGCGGATAATCTTTGGAGAAGAGACACGAGTATACACCAACTTGTCCAATTGCCTCATAATTCAGTTTCTCCTTACCTTCTATGATCCATGCCGTATTATTTCCCACAATACATATGTAATCTACAAACTTCAGTAGATTTAGCTTTATAATAGGATACCTGTTTGTTAATATCCATTTTATCATTTTGTCATACATAACGCGGTCAATAAGGTTTAATTCAACTTGCTTTCTAAGAATATCTTTCTTTTCGTTGTCCAAACCATTTAATACAACCTTTAATTCGCTCCAATCTCTTTTGAGGTTGAAATCAATTTTTAGCACTTTCCAACCTACAGCGACTTCTCTGAAGTAATATTTGCACTCCTTTGGCAACTCTGGTTGTGGTAAATTTTTTTCTTGGAGCTTTTTGAAAAGTCTATCGTGTAACATTTTTCTCTATTTTAAAAATTCAAAATCAGATATCGTTAACTCCTTTTTAGGGTTGATGGTCTCCATAACTTTTCTTGCCTCCTCGATTTTACCAACAGTGGCAAAAGCAAGTGCTACATCGTAGTTTTTCAATTTATCAGCTTCTGCTTCATCAAGTTTCTTGCTTCTTTCTTCAAAATCAATGTCAAGTAGTTCAAAGATATCCTCACTCTCCATCATTTTTATGTCTTCTGAAGAAGTATTCGACTCTAATTCTGAGTAAAGTTCATCAAGCTCCATCATATCCAAGATCATGCGGGCTAACGCTAATTTCTCAACATCCTTTGTCGATGCAAGAATCAAAGGAACATCGTACTTTTTAGTTTTTGTGCTTTTTTCCCGTTTTCCAAGCTTTTTTTCAAGTTTGTGTAATTTTGCTTTTAACTCTTCTACTTTCTCAAGCAACTCCAATATCTTTATTTCTTGTTCCAGCCACTTCTTCTTCAACTCAAGTTGTTTGTCCATCTCCCTTCTCCGCCCTACACTCATATTCTTACCTCCATTTAGCTTTCCTAACGTGATAAAGTTAAATTTTACCCCATATTTTAGGCGGTGTGATATCCCGAAATAACTTTACACCCCAACAAGATCGCTACGTGAGGAAACTAACGAACAAGGATATAGCAAGAATAGTCAAAATGGCTTAAAGGGAAGCCGATAACAAAGATAGCAGAATTCTTCCAAGTAACGAGGCAGAGAGTCCACCAGATAATCAAAAAGTTCAGGGAAACTTGTGAAATCCCATTCCTGAAGAAACCGGGAAGGAAAACCAAAAAGATAGACGAGGAAACAGAGAGAATGATCCTAAAAGCCCACAAAGAGTTCAATCTTGGACCAGCTTAGAAAGGAAGATAGAGGAAAACCATGGTATCCATATCCCTCACAACACCATCTACAAAGTTTTACTCAAACACGGTTTGGTGGAGGAGAACATAAAGAAGAAAAAGCAGAGGAAGTGTGTTAGGTATGAAAGAACCCACTCCATGTCCCTATGGCAGGGAGACTGGAAAATGATTCACCTTAATGGAGAGGAGAAATGGATAATTGCTTTCATGGACGATGCAAGCAGACTGATAACCTGCTATGGAGTCTTTAATGAGGCAACTACAGAGAACACGATTAAAGTTCTGAAGGATGGCTTCGAAAAATATGGCGTTCCAGATGAAATATTGACGGATCACGGAACTCAGTTCGTTCCTGCAAGGAATAGAGATTCTGCAAGCCATAAGTTCAAGCAATTTTTAGCTGAACACGGTGTAAAGCATGTAGTTGCGAGGATAAAGCATCCTCAAACTAACGGAAAGATAGAGAGATTCTTTGGGGAAGTTGAGAGAAGAGCAGAAAAGTTCGGTTCGGTTGAGGCTGTTGTAAGATGGCATAATGAGGTTAAACCTCACAGGAGCTTGGATTGGGATGAACCGATCAATGCTGGTACAAGCTCCCTCCTGAGAGGGTTATGTGGTTTGTAAGGAGGTGGTGGAATGAGGAAGTGTAAATATAATTTGGGATACCACAGAGGAAAAAGGTTACAAAAAAGAATTAGTAATTGTTAGAGAAATCCTTAACAAGTTCTATGACCAAAATCGGTAAAGTTATCATTACAGTGAAAGATAATAAAACTGTAATGCATCTGATGAAATAATTGGATTACGCCTATTTCTTAATACCAACATACTGGCATATTCAGATAATCTATATCCCAAAAGAGCTGAAGGTTGAAACAAGAAAATTAAAGGGACACGTATTCTCCATCTACCTTAACCACCTGCCCTTTTTCAATAAGCAGTTTAAGATGTTTTTCAATCATTTGCCTTTCCCAGTAATCAAGCAACTCCCTTTCATAGGGCTTTTTCATGTAGAAGGGTGATAGCTCAACCAACTCATTCAGACTTCTTGGTTTGTCAAGCAGTTTGATTAAGATTTCGTTCCTTCTCTCAAACACGTCCAAATACATCTGCAATCTCCTCCTTACATTTTCTCTCCCAAAAACTGGATTTTCATGCCCACTCACAAAAATTGAGGCATCCAACTCCATAACTTTCTCAATAGACTTCACAAATTCTTTAATGCTGCTCTCCTTATGTCCATACCAAGGCCCAAAAGCAGTTAAATCAATATCAGAACCAAAGATTATTCTTCCATCCATGTAAAAGACGTGCATGTCTGCGGTATGTCCTGGGGTGTGCATGGCTACAATTTCAGGCTCTTTGAGTATTATATCTCCACTGGAGTAATACTCTGCATTGAAATCCCTAATACCTATCTTTGTCACAAAATTCTTCCACCTTTCCTTAAGATTATCATTAACAAATCTATTAGCTAAGCTTTCTAACTCAGTTTTGTAACCTTGGGGAGATAAAACCATCTTGTTCTTAAAATTGAAGACCCATGCACCAGAGCAATGGTCTGGGTGAGTGTGGGTTAAAGCAGCAAATTCAACTTTATCTGCTAAATCTTTAACAATTTCAATTCCACATCCTAAGTCCAGCATAACCTTATGTTTTATGATTATTGAGTTTGAAAAAGGAAATTTTCCCCTCTGCTTTCCCATGACAAAGAAAACTCCTTTGTCAATTTCCATAGTTTTCATGCTCTTGATTATCATTAAATGCTATTTTATGTTTTTTTAATAACGTTTCAAGCTTATCAAATCTAACCTTTTAATGGTTGTATCTTTACTTTCTAGTGTTCTGCCTGCCTTTGAGTATGGATAATCTAAATTATTACATTAACATGACAACTATATTCATAGATAACGATAAGAAGTGGATTGAATGCCTTGATTGCTGAGATGGTTAAGACATACCGAATGAGTTGTTCTAGTATTTGATGACGCCTTAGAGGCTGCAATTTTCTCAGTTTTGAGAAGCTACAAACTCGTACAAGATTTCAACGATCTTAAGTTATTTTTTACTTCTAGCTTCTGAATGTTTTCCTGATATTAGCCAAACCTGCAGAGTGGAGCGGTCAATACCTAAAACATTATATTCTTTTAAAAACAAGTAGTAATGTGATAGCAAATCAGGAAATTGATGAACTTGCAAAACTCCTTGGAATTGGCAGAGAAGAAGCTTTTAAAATGGCTTTAAAGGAGGGAATAAAAGAGCTAAGATTAAGAAAAGCTATTGAACTCTATGTAGCTGGAAAGGCAAGTGTCAAGCAGGCTGCAAGGATTGCAGGAATAAGCTTGGCAGATTGGTTTAAAGTGGCAAAAGACAAAGGCTTACTTATCCAGATAACCCCGGATGAGATTGAAGATGAAGTAAAGGCTCTGGAATGATTGTAGATTCAACTGTTTTAATCTCCCTAGGTAATATAGGAAAATTGGATTTGCTCTCAGAATGCGTAATTCCTGAGAAGGTAATAAAGGAAGTAACTAAAGAACCTGCAAAAAGTGCTTTAAACAGTTTAAAATTTAGATTAATTATTCCTTCAACAAAATCAAGAAGGAAGGCTTTAGAGATCTTAGGGGATGAGGAAGAAACAGGAGATTCTGATGTTGTTGCGGCCTTAATTGAAAACCCGCATTACGTTGTTGCTACTGATGATAGAAGAATTAGAAATGTCTGTAAAGCATTAGGTGGAAAGGTAACTGGAACACTTGGAATAGTAATCCACTCTGCGAAAACTGGAAAAATAGCTAAAAGTGAAGCTTTAGAAATAGTTAAACAACTTGACGCTTCTGGTTTCAGAATGAGTTTAGAGCTTTATGAGAAGGTTAAAGAGATACTGGATAGAATTTAGCTTTTCTTATTTCTTAAATAGTAATGAACGCAAAAATAAATCAATATGAAGAAAGCGTATACCAGAACATAACTCACTTTTAAATAATAAGCTACGAGGATTCTAAAAGTAATTAAGATGACGATAAAAACAGGAAACAGAGTTACAAAATCAGATTTAAGCTTGAATTTACCTTTCAGTTTAAACTCCTGCAGAAATTTTAGTAGTTCAGAGTTCCTCAGGCTTTCCTTTCGTCCTTAACACCAACATACAGTTCTCAATCCTTCCAGCTAAAAATTCTTGAGGTTCTTGTAATCTTATATGGAAATCCAAGACCTAAGAAATGTCTATGTAGAATGCAGACATGTTCGTGAACCCATTCGTTGCTTGAAAAAGTTTTAGTTTTAGTTCTGGGTATGGGAGTGTTCCATTCTCTTCCAATATACACATTTCCATGTATGCTCTAAGTATGTGTTTGTATATGCATTATACTTAGTGTTTCATCCTAAGTTCAACATTAAGTCAAACATTGGTTTTTACGTGGATGACTAAAAAAACGGTACAGAGACACATGATTTCAGCCAATTGTTCCCCTTTGAGGAACTTTCAAAATTCTGGATTGCAATTTCAAAGGATTGTGAATGCATATCCTTTATGGTATTACGATTCCAACAACATTCTTATTGAGGATGCATTGTATTTTTTGCATCAATTTGTAGGCTTTTGTCTCATCGCTGAATGATTCAGCGATGTAATTTTGAAAATAACAAAAATAGCGAGCTTGTTAGAAATTTATTGTATAGCTGGAAGAGAATGAGGGCTTCTTATATTCTTGGCGAGTGATGAATTTGGTCAAAAACTCCTTAAATTCTGGGTGGAGATGAACTTACAAAAGAAGAAATGATGTAAATTTTAGAGAAATGGTGCTGAATTAAGTGTAAACAGGAAAGGAAAAGAAAAAGGATTAAAGATCCAAACCAGCTCTTTTAATTTCCCCTTTCAAGTCTTCGGGTTTTAACTTTCCATCCGCAACATCTTTTAGAGCCTGTATCAGAGTAGATAAGGCTTCTTCAAACTTTGATGCTTGAATCTCCTCTTTAAAGGCTACTACATCACCTTCAAGCATTTCTATCTTCTTTCCTATCTCGTCTAATGATTTTAACACCTCATCCATGGTCATCTTCAGCTTAACATTTTCATTACTCAAAGCCACAATTGTCTTTTGAGCTTTTTCTAAGTCATTCTTCACCCTTATAAGTTCCTCTTCAATTTCTGTCATTGAAACCGAGCCGCTGATGCTTAAACCTTTTTCACCTTTCTTGTAAAGTTCTTCAAGCTCTTCCCTAGTCATTCTATGATAAGCAGAATTGTAGGGCATACGATGCCCCATAAAATAGTCGATAGTGTCTTTATCAACACCGTAGTACCTCATAATCGATGAGAAAGCGGCTCTTAAGGCATAGGGACGGGCTGGATTAATATCACACTGCTTGAGCTTTTCCTCCGAGATGATGCCTGCCCTGATGACTAAATCCCTGAAAATATCGTCAACATTTCTGGGTGTTATTCTCTTCAATTTTCTCTTATTCTTACCCTCTTGCAGAAATAAGGGTGATTCGTAGGTTATTACTTCCCCATTATGTTTCCTCTCCTGCAAATACTCCTTTATAGCTTCAACAGCATCTCTGCCAAGAAAAGTTCGGAACTTTATCTTAGCCTTTTCACGAATGAGGGTTAACATAATTGGTATCCTGCCAGCCTCAAGGTCCTCAGCAATATGCCCATAATTTAGTCTGCACAAAGTTTGAATGTCTAATCCAGACTGAAACAATGTTAAAATGATTGCTCTGTCTCTAATACTCCTTGCATGCTGACACATACGCCTAACATGTTCAGCACGAATCTCTAAGGCAAAATTAATTTCCTTTGGTGCTGGAGAAGGAATCTGTAAATTCAAGGGGTATCCATTAGCTTTGTAAAAACTTCGAATTGCTGCAGCAATGCTGTGTGCTAGAGTTTCAGATACACCCTTTTTCCCCTTCCCTCTCCTCCTCCCATGCCTTCCTCTTGCCTTTTGTTCATACTCCGTCAACAACCATCGATGGAATTCAGCAACACGTGACTCAGGGATTGTCCTTTCGATGTAATCATCCTTTGACCTTGCAATCTTTGCCTCCTCAATCATTTCCTGTGGAGTCATTTGTGTAAATTCCATAAAAGCCCTCATACAAGAGAGGTAGTTAGTAATTGTCTTCTCAGCCTTTATTTTTCCTCCAACTCCGCCTATTAACCATCGTCTAAGCTCTGGTATTTCCTGCCATCTATTAAGTATTGAGAAGTCGATAGTGTTTTCAGATTCCATGATGAAACTTAATTTTAATCCTAATAAATCTTACGATAAGTATAGTAGCCTTCTAAAGTCTGATTAAATCATAAATGTAATACGTCCAAGGTGTGTTGGTGGTTACACGTTTCAATCCTTCTAAAGTCTGATTAAATCGCTTTAGCACACAATTACCTCTACATCGCAGAAAGAACGTTTCAGTCCTTCTAAAGTCTGATTAAATCAAAATACCTTATTGTCGTGGTTTTTAGCTTATCGACGTTTCAGTCCTTCTAAAGTCTGATTAAATCCAAGAGCTCATCGAAGTCCTCCCTGACGGCTGGTGGGGTTTCAGTCCTTCTAAAGTCTGATTAAATCAATTCGTCCCACTGTTTATTTGTGAAATCCTTTAAATCGTTTCAGTCCTTCTAAAGTCTGATTAAATCATGTCGGTTACCCGTTCTTCATAAACACCAGAGGCACGTTTCAGTCCTTCTAAAGTCTGATTAAATCGTTCATGGGCACAATTTACTACCACGGCTCGCAGATGAGTTTCAGTCCTTCTAAAGTCTGATTAAATCGTGGTAGTAGAAGTAGAGATAGCAATCGGAAAACCTGAGTTTCAGTCCTTCTAAAGTCTGATTAAATAAAACTTGATGAAGAGAAAGTTTACGAAGCTTCACATGTTTCAGTCCTTCTAAAGTCTGATTAAATCGATTCTGTTTTTAGCTCAACCCTTCTTGCAAAAATCTCGTTTCAGTCCTTCTAAAGTCTGATTAAATAAGAAATCCTAATGGCTTCAATTCAGGCAAATTTTATGTTTCAGTCCTTCTAAAGTCTGATTAAATCGGTGTTTTTACTCTTGCAGACAAGTATGATCTTGTAAGTTTCAGTCCTTCTAAAGTCTGATTAAATC
>QMZC01000111.1 GCA_003662995.1 Archaeoglobales archaeon | reverse complement strand
GCTTCATGTTCTATTTGTCTGGCTCCACCAAAATACCAGTGTCCGTAGAAGTATTCTTTCCATTCTTCCTTGGTTAATTTGGATTTCTCTTTGATTTCCTTTGGGATTTTTTCACTTTTTCCCTGTTTTTTGAAAATAAGTATAAATTCATAGTCAATTTCGATCATCCCATTAGGCGGATAAGGATATGATCCCATTACATTTGCTCCGCCAGTTGTGTTCATTGTGGTTTTCTTCTGCCAGATTATTGAGCCCATATAATCAAAACCTATGTCCTCGCATTGAGCTATAAACTCAGCATGTAGTGGAATGATTTTATACCTACCATAAATTATAGAACGGGCGAATTGATCGCCTATATTTATTACAAGCCTCCGTCCCGGTTTAAGAATTCTGTAGCATTCCTTCCAGACTCTATATAAATCTTTCAAATATTCATGCAGACTTTGTCCATAACCAATCTGCCCTTCAACTCCGTAATCTTTAATATGCCAGTAAGGGGGAGACGTAACAACAAGATCTATATTATTATCATCAACTTCTATCATTTTTCGACTATCACCTATTACTATTTTCACCCAGTTGTTCATCACTTCACCCTATACAATCCCACGATATTAACATTTTCCATGAGGGGCTTCGGGCGATTTCGGACAACGTAATGGGATTAAGCGAAGTCCTGTGTTAGCAGGATTTGGGTGAGACGAGCGAAGCGAAGTTGAACCGCTTAATCTCCTGTTGCGCGAAGTTTTTGCTGAGCACAATCTTTATGGGTGTTGTGGGGCTTTGGAGGGCTCGATGATATTTAGGGGAATTATATTTTTGCGAGGCGAAATTTGGGCATTCCTGTCGTCGCAACGAGTATTTCACGCAACCTTTATTCGCATAATTTGCCAAATATGAGTTAAAGCGAAATTTTATAAAGTTAGTTATCATAATGTCGTTTATGGCTTTAGATATTAAAAACCTTACTCCACAATAGCGATATAAGCTCATAGGCAAGCTCATCAAAGAAATAAGGTTAATAAAGTATTCCTACCAAACTAGCAAAGCCTACATCTCAATCGTAAAAAAATTTCTGAAATACAGAAAAACTCCAAGATGGTTAGTTTGCTTAATATGATTTCTCAAGACTTCATTTGAGCTTGAAAGGTGAGATACCAGCTGAGGCTTGTGGAATTGATTTGAAAATTGAAAATGGTTGGGAAGATTTGATAAAAAGACATATTATCAAACTAAGTTGATAAGGTTTTGTTTCCAACGGGGCAGAGATGAGGAGTCAATAATTTTTTATTTTTTATCTGCCAACAATAAATTAACAGAACCTAAATCAGCAAACATTAAATACACTTTTTATTTGCCCCTTCAAATGATAAACGAGACACTATGGTTTCTGCTGATGTTGGTAAACTTATCCGGAATAATCTTGGCTTACAGGTTTTTTGGCAAAGTAGGACTTTACGCTTGGGTTGCTATGGCTATAATCCTAGCCAACATTCAAGTTGCGAAGATCATTCGTTTTTTCGGACTTATTACGGCTATGGGAAACATAATTTACTCTACAACTTTCTTAGCCACAGACATACTGACAGAGAAGCATGGGGTCAAGGAAGCAAGAAAAGCTGTTTTTATTGGATTCTTTACCCTTATAATGACAACTTTGATAATGCAAATAACGTTGGCATTCATTCCCGATGAATCTGACACGCTAAGTCCTGCTTTAGAGCAAATCTTTGGTTTCATGCCTGATGTGATGATAGCAAGCCTGACAGCCTACTTAATTTCACAGCTTCACGACGTCTGGGCTTTTGAGTTTTGGAAGAGGAAAACCAAAGGAAAGCACTTGTGGCTGAGAAATAATGCTTCTACAATGGTTTCCCAGCTAATAGATAATATAACTTTCACAACTCTGTTTTTCGTAGTATTTAATCCGCAATTTGTTCAATCTCTTGGATTGCAAGGAATATTTGAAATATTCATAACATCGTACGTAATGAAGTTCATAGTTGCTGTTTTTGATACCCCATTCATCTATCTAAGTAAGAGAATTGATGTAAATTGACGTGAATATGTTTACTTAAAAAATAACATTTGACGCTAACCAAGAGAGCAACTGCGAAAATTTGAAAAACAGTTCCGCTCAATTACAACCCTAACAATCAAATTCGCTGTTCAGCAATTCTGCATAGGCAATTACGTTTCTGTCGTGCAACGAGTAGTTTAATTTCCTGTATTGCCTTATTTTTTCAATGTCAATTTCAGCATGAACGAGTTCCTCTTTTTCCTCATTTGAGTAAGATGCTACGATTCCGTCAAAGGTTGAAATCAAGCTCCTTCCGACAGTTTTTTGAGCTAAGAAAGTGTAACCAACTCCACCAGCCTTAACAACTGCATAAGCATTATCAAAAGACCTTGTAAAATACAAGTAGTTTCTAAGCTTTTCTGCAGGTAATTCAGTTTTTTTAAACGATACAACGGGATTTAAAACAATGTCAGCCTTTTTCAACCCAGCAACCCTACAAAGCTCTGGGTACAAAATGTCTGCACAGATTAAAATTGCCAATCTGATGCTATTTATGCTAAAAGTCTTGACTTTACTGCCACATGATATTTTTAACTCCCTTTCAGTTTTTGTCGGATGTATTTTTTCTTGAGTGCCTATCAATTCACCCTCCTTAAAAAGATGGGCTGTGTTGAAGTATTTGTTTTCCTGCTTAATCAAAACGTTTCCGCAAATCGTGCAAGAATATTCTCTACTTGTGTTTTTTAGAAATTTGAGTGTTTCTTTTGTTTTCTCGCTAAAATCATCACCCCTTTGATATGAGAAGTATTCTGGCAATAAGAACAATTCTACATTGTTTTCAACACCTTCTTTTATTAAGTCCAATGCAGACTTAAATGTATCAACTACCCCAACCTTACACTGGACTGCTGCAACCCTCATGTCAATTAAACCATCAGAGATTCAGGCAAAACCTGCTTTCCTACTATGTCTGGATAACTCTCCCTCTCCCTTATCACATACCACCTGTCTTTATCAACCAAAACCTCAGCGCACCTCGGTCTTCCATTGTACTGGCTACTCATCACAAAACCGTAAGCCCCAGCGTCAAATATGACAATCAAGTCTCCCTTTTTGACTTCTGGCAATTCCCTATCCTCACCGAGCACGTCGCCACTCTCACAAATTGGTCCGACGATTGTGTATGTTTCTTTAGAATCCTCATCCATCTTGTTCGCAACAGCCATTTTGTGATAACTTCCATACATTGCGGGCCTAATAAGGGTGTTAAAGCCAGCATCAACCGCAACAAAGTTCTTGTAAGCTTTCTTTACAGCATTAACCCTCGTTATCAATACTGTGGTATTTCCCACTATACTTCTCCCAGGCTCAATCCACAGTTCAGGATTTGAATCCAACTCCTTAACTCTCTCCTTAAAAACTGGCATGATTTCATCGGAGAAATTCTGGGGTGTTGGAGCGCCCTTACCCTCATAATCAATTCCTAACCCACCCCCCAAATCAAGGAACTCAACGTTTACACCAAATTTCTCGATCTCCCTTGCAACATCAAAAAGTCTGTTTAAAGCCTCAACAAATGGTTTTATGTCTAAAATTTGGCTGCCAATATGGCAGTGAATGCCACATGGATTTATGTTCGGCAAATCAACAGCCTTCTTATAAGCATCAATTACATCCTCCCAAGGAATGCCAAACTTGGACGTCTTCAATCCCGTTGCAATCTTCGGATGTGTTTTTGGAGATATGTCTGGATTGATTCTGAATGCAATCTTTACTTCTTTTTTTTCTCTCTCAGCAATCTTTGATATTGTATAAAGTTCGTCCAAGCTGTCAACACTGAATTTAACATCGCTTGTTATTCCTCTTTCAATTTCCTCGTCACTCTTGGAATTTCCATTAAACAGAATGTGTTCAGGATTAAAACCGGCCAATAAAGCCAAATAAAGCTCTCCACCACTAAAAACATCTGCACCAAAGCCATTTTTTGATATGATTTTCATTAAAGCCAAGTTGTTGTTGGCTTTAACAGCATAATGAATTTTAGCTTTGCTAAATGCCTTTTTATAGGCATTGATGTTCTCAACAAGCTTTGCTTTTGAAGTTATGTAAACTGGTGTTTTTGTCTTCTCTACAATTTCCTCTACGCTAATGCCTTCAATGTGCAAAACACCATCAACGCTTTTAAACATACTCCAAAAACACTTTGGGTATTAATAAAGATTGTTGTATTTCTTTTTGTCCAAACTTCTACTGCCCTACGTGCTTGAGAATTGTAGGATTATCATTCCAGACTGAATATCTAATGGTTTATTTTATCCAACCACACACGGTTAAATTTTCAGCAAAAATTATATACTGCTTTTTTTATTGTTTAGAGGAGGTGAGTTTTTGTAGTTTCTCTTCATATAGATTTCAGGGACATAAAAGAGAGTTTTGTAGCCTTGATACTCTGCACCATGGGTGACTTGGTTACAGGGTTATTTATGGGTGTGTTCTCAGGTAAGATGGTTGTTTTGCCAGCTTTAATTTTACTGATTCCACCAAGCATAGGTTTGAGGGGTAACATATACGCTTCTCTCGGTTCAAGATTAAGTTCTTATTTACACACAGGTAGGATTACTCCAAAACTGGAGTTTGACCCTAAAATAGCTGATAATATCTACTCATCTTCTTTCTTGCTTCTGGTATTTAGCATGTTCAGCGGATTTGTGGCGGCGAAGATTGCAATTTTGATGGGATGGGCAAGTAGTTTCTGGGAGATCGCTTTTGATCTAACTCTAATTTCCGCTTTATCTGGATTTCTGAGTATAATTTTCATGCTACCTTCAACGCTTGTATTGTCAATTGGTAGCTATAAATGGGGTTGGGACCCTGATAATTTAACAGCCCCAATAATAACGCTTTTTGGTGATTTGCTAACGTTGCCTTTAATTTTCTTATGTGTCGATGTTGTATTTGCTGTTACGTATGTGGTTAAGGTAGCGTTAATAGTATTTCTTGTATTCTTTGCAGTAGTAATGTTCATTTTGAGTATCAAATCCAAGGAGGAAATTGCAAAGAGAATAACTAAGGAAAGCGTACCAATCTTAACTTTCTGTGCAATCTTGCAATTTGGTGCTGGAACGATCTTAGGAGTTGAAGTTGAGAGTTTAATCACCATTACGGGTTTATTAACTATAATCCCGGCATTTTTGGAGGATGGGGGGGCTATGGGTGGGATACTGTCTGCTCGATTCTCTACAATGCTCCATTTGGGCAGTTTGAAACCTACGTTAAAGATAGATAACAAAGTTTTCTCCCACTTTATTTCTATGCATTTGCTTGGCATGATAATTTTTGCGATGGTCGGATTGTTTGGGCAGATGGTCAATTTCGTGCTTAATTTACCAACAATTCCAACCTTGGAGATGGTTATAGTTACAGTTGTGGCTGGACAGCTTTTGGTAGTTCTGTTAAATTTTCTGTCTTATTACTTCTCCATAGTATCCTTTAAAAAGGGATTCGACCCCGACAACGTTGGAATTCCAATGATAACATCATTTATGGACATCTTAGGTAGTTTCTGCCTGATTTTGGTTTTGAAATTGTTTGGTATAATCTAATTTTGGTTGGTAAATCTAAACTTCCAATTTTCTAGTTACCTCTCACCTCTAAAATAGGGCTTACCCAAGGCAGATGGAGCTCTCAATTTGTATTTCTCCCTTACGAGGCTCAGAAGTAAAACGAGTATTGTGGCAATATAGGGAATCATTTTTAGCAACTGATACGGAATTGTAAAGCCGATAGCTTGAAGCTTAAACGATTGCACATCCAAACCACCAAATAGATAAGCTCCAATAACAGCTCTTTGAGGCATCCAACCTGAGAAGATTACTAAAGCTAAACAAATCCAACCCCTACCAGCAGTCATTCCTTCTGTCCACAGTTTTGCGTAGGCTAAGCTGAGATAAGCCCCACCAACCCCAATTAAGAACCCACCAGCTAACAAACAGATGTACCTCACAAAATCAACGTTAATTCCAGCCGTATCAGCAGCTTCAGGATTCTCACCAGAGGCAATTATTGATAAACCAAAACTCGTTTTGTAAAGGATGAACCACAAAAAGGCTGTCAACAACAAGGACAAATAAACGAGCAAGTCATGTGTAAAGAATATCTTTCCCAAAAATGGGATTGAAGACAAAAAGGGGATTGAGATCGGGTCTATGTAGGTTGCAACCTTCCCTATGTAATTCTTGCCCATCAGCCCACTTAAACCCATACCGAATAAAACAAGCATCAAGCCTGAGACAGTCTGGTCAACTTTTAGTGTGATTGAAAAAAAGCCGTGAATGAATGCTAAAGTTAATCCAGCTATTCCTCCCGCTAAAATACCAATCCACGGGTTTCCCGTGACAAAACTCAATGCAAACCCACTCATCGCTCCCATAATCATCAAACCTTCGACACCTAAATTCAAGATTCCACTTTTTTCTGTTATTGTTTCCCCTAAAGTGGCAAAGAGCAATGGTGTACCAGCTCTTATCGATGCTTGAAGTAGGCTAATTAAGAATTCCACTATCTCACCACCTTGTATCTGACAAAAAACTCCCCGCCAATTATAAACAGCACAACCAAGGACTGGAAGATGTACACGACAGCTATGGGGATCGAATACGAAGTTTGTAAGGCTGAACCGCCGACATACAAAAATCCAAAGAGCGTTGCAGACAAAACGATGGCTAATATATTACCTTTAGCCAATAAAGCTATTGGAATACCCGCATAACCATATCCTGGCGAGATGACAGCTCTCAATCTGTGATGAATTCCACTAATTTCTTCCATTCCCGCTATTCCGGCAATAGCACCTCCCAGAATCATCGCGTAAATTATTATCTTCTTCCTATCAATTCCTGCATATTCAGCAGCCTTAGGATTTGCACCAACAACTTTAACCGAAAAACCGAAAGACGTCCTTCTAAAAATCAAGTAGATTACAACTACCGTTGAGAATGCAATAAGAATCCCTAAATGCAAACGTGTATCAAAAAATCTTGGTAAAATTGCACATTCAGGAAACAAATCACTGTATGGGAAATTGTAAACTTCCTTGCCCCTCATAGGCCCATAAACCATGTATTCAACCCAATAAATTGCTACGTAGTTTAAAAGTAGTGTAGATATTATTTCGTTTAAATCGAACTTTGCTTTCAGAATTGCTGGAACAAAAGCCCACAAAGCGCCAAAAATGGCAGCTAAGATAAACATGGCGGGAATTGTGAATGGATTAACAAAGTTCAAGGCTACGTAGCTTGCAATAAACGCTCCCATGTAAAGCTGTCCCTCAGCCCCAATATTCCATAAACCTGCCCTCATAGGTATTGCTACAGCCAAACCTGTTAAAATTAAGGGTGTACTTTTGACGAACAGCTCACTCAACCCAAGTTTCGAGCCAAAAGTTCTCGTGAGCATGATATAGTAAGCTTCAATTGGATTGACGCCTACAAACAACAAAAGGATTCCAACAAAAACAAGAGATGCTAAAATGGATAAAAATGGTAAGGTGTAAAGTTTAATTCTTGAAATTTCTTCTCTCTTTTCAATTCTCAAAGAGAACCACCTGCCATCAGTATTCCCACATCTTCCTTTGTCACAACATTTTTATCAAACACGCCCCTTATTTGTCCCACATAGATTACTGCTATTCTGTCTGCTATGTGGAATATTTCATCCAAATCCTCTGAGATAAGGATGACCGCAGTTCCGTTGTCAGCAGTTTCAACAATCCTCCTTCTCACGTATTCAATTCCCGCTACATCCAATCCTCTTGTTGGCTGGGAAGCCACCAGAACTTTCGGATTTCTTGAAAGTTCCCTTGCAAGAATTAATCTTTGTAAATTTCCGCCCGAAAGCATCGAAACTTGCGCATCTAAAGATGGAGTTTTTACGTCAAATTCTCTAATGAGCCTACTAGCCTTTTCTCTCATCTTTTCAAAGTTTATATTGAATTTACCGTAATCCTCAAAGTGTATAGTCCCAAAAAATTTGACTTTAAATACCCTCAAACAACTGATGGGTTACGGCAGATTGACAGAGAGGAAGATAAGGTACATTGTAAGACACAAGAGAAGAGGAAAAACTAACAG
>QMZC01000110.1 GCA_003662995.1 Archaeoglobales archaeon | reverse complement strand
CTTTTATATACCACAACTTTAATAAACTCAGATAAGAATTGTAGACGAGGGCCCGTAGCTTAGCCAGGTCAGAGCGTCCGGCTCATAACCGGACGGTCGAGGGTTCGAATCCCTCCGGGCCCATACCAATTTTGGTTTGGGTCTTTAATCGGTTCTGGCTGTTATCTCCTGCCAAACTTTCTGAATATGACTGTCAACCCCAATGCTGCGATTATTATTGCACCACCAATTATACCAGCGTAGCTCCTCTCTTTTACAATCACTCTAAATTCTTCTTGTTCATTTACTTGGTCGCTTTTAATATTTACTCTCAACTTGTATTCACTTGGTAGCGTATCTGCAGGAATGTAGGCAGTGATTTTTACTGGCATGCTGTTTCCAGCTTCGAGTGCTGGAATGCTTGATGGGTTAATGCTAACCTTCCAGTTTGATGGTGTGCTAACAGTTAGATTGATGTTAGTTAAAGTTGCCCCTCTTCCGACATTCCTCAAGATATCATTGAATTCGGCTGTTTTTCCCGCTTCAGTTGTAATGAGATACATTCCGCCAACTGGTTCGAAGTACATTCTGTATTCTCCTCTAAGATTGAGGGTTAGGTTTTTCTCTACCGAATAATGACCTTCTACAAGCAATGTCAGATTGTAGACTCCAACTTTGGGGTTTGGTGGAATTAGAATTTCGAGATAAACGTCTTTAGAATCTCCACTCTTAACAAAAACCTCAGATATTGCTTCAGCAGATCGCTGAGACTCTTTAAATTTTGAATAGAAGTTTTCTGGCAGACCTTCTATGCTAAGCTTGTAGGTATCGTCTGCATATCCTCTGTTTTCTATTCTAAACCTGAACGTAGGATTGCCGGTGCCGATAACAAAGCTTATTTTTGGATTTACCACGCTAACTTCAGCGTAGTACGGCCTCTTCTCAAGCGTTATCGTTCCAAGATCGTTCGTTTTTCCTGCCTTTACTTCAACATCGTTTATTTCCTTACTATAATACCCTCCCTTCATTATTTTCAGTTTGTATATTCCTTGTGGAACTTCAATTGTTGCTTCTCCTTCAGCTGATGTGAAAAATTCACCAAAACCTGAAACTTCTATCCTTGCAGAACCAACAGCTTTTCCATCTTTACCAATGAGTTTAAGCTTGATTTTTCCGTGTTCACCTTTATGCGTCTTTGTTATCTTTACGTTCAAATCAACTGACTGCTTGTTGAAATACGGGATAATTTTATATTCTTTTACGTCAGCACTGCTGTCCGATTCAACTTCGAGTGTTAGCGATCTTTCTTCATTTGGTTTTAACACGATCTTATATACCTCAACCCCATTTTCAATGAACCTATAACTCCAGTTTTTTGGAATTAGACATGATAAATCAACTTTATATTCTGCATTCAGCTTGTTTTTAATTAAAATGGGAAAGCTTACTTCATCTCCAGCTTCAATTGCTATACCAGTTATAGATGGCGTTATCTCCAATGGCTCCTCTGGCATTTTTACATTAATTCTAAGTGTTATGCTGCCTGAAGCATAAACCGAGACGAAGTATTCCTTCTCTTCAGCATTAGATGGAACTTCAAGCTGGAATGTAACTGTTTTCGATTCATTTGCATCTAACTGCAACCATTCAATTTCCTTCCCATCATAAATGAACTTGCCATTAAACCCCTCTGGAGCTCTATAAGAGGGTTGAATGCTTCTTTCATAACTTTCATCATTTGTAATTTTTAGATTGAACGAAAGGGTTTCCCCAGGCACGGCATTTACTCCCTTGACATCACATTGCAGTGAGCCTATAAATAGGGTTACAACAAGAATTGAAATTGCAAACAAATATTTCATGTTATCTCCATCCTGAGGAATTTTAGGTAGCTTATCAAAAATTATGTCAAGTATCTTCCCAAGTTTATCCTCTCCCCCGACGATGTTCTTGCTGTAAAATTCCGTGTAGCCGCAATTCTGACATCTAATCGCTATATTGTGTCCGTTGAATTGCATTTTGGATATTTCCAGTTCATACTGGCAAGTTGAAAAACCGATTAAAAAATTGCTTAATTTATCAACCGATTCAGCTGAAAGTCTTGGGAGGTGTGAATACATACAAAGAATCAGAGCGGTAACCGTTTAACGAAAATTGAGGAGATTGAATTTTCAAGCACTCAAAAAATCTATTAATACTCATACCTATCTTATGATGTGCAACAACTCTTGTCAATTCAGCTTGAAAGACTGAAGAAGTACCTCGAAAGGGACAAAACGGGAATGAGGAGGGAAATTTTGAAAATACTTCTCGATAAAAAGGAAGTGACCTCCGAATATCTCTACGCTCAAATTGGCGGGAAATACAGAAAAACTAAGAGGAGCTTTGCCGCTATTTTGGGTTTACTCGTTGTCAGGTTGGGGATGTTAAAGAGAAACGAAAAAAGCGGTTTAATTTGTTACTCCCTGAAACAGGATTTCAGGGATGTTGTAAAAGAAGTATTGAAAAGATACGAGTACGATGAGGAACATAGCGACGATAAAATTAAAAGGCTTTGGAATTAATTTCGGAAAGTTTAACTTCGCGTCAACGAGGGAAGGCTGATTAATAGAACGGTCGGTACTCCCACGAGAAAGAACAACCCAACCGAGATGAACCCAAGTACTCTCCGTTTTTCGGTGTATTTTTCCTCTTGGATAACTCAACGAACTCGCCTATCATTGCTAATCACCGCGTTACGGAGCATACAATAATATCCAGAACGACTCTAAGCGCTCTCTTACATTCAGTTTTGTCTTCCGAAAGATGAAATAAAACATCATAGAAATGTTACAATTCAACTGCAACTTTAGAGGCTTAGTTTATATAAGCTCAAAATCTCAAAAAGTTTACCTATGATAAAAATAACTTATCATACAAGATTGGAGGATGAAATAAGATGAGATGGTGAAATCGTGAATAAGATAAATTCGTTGTCGACAATCCATATAATAAGAATACTAAATAAAAGCGTATTAAAAAAGAAGATTCTTATCTATCTAGATTCAATTTACCCAAATGCCGATTATGCATCCAACATCGCTAGAATGATTAGAAGCAACCCTACAAACGTTCTTAGATGCTTGAGAGGATTGAAAAACAAGTATAATGTATAATGATAGTAGTTCGTTAATAGATCTTGGACTTGTAGATATTGTTAATATCAGAGGATACAGGTACTATAAGATAACAGAACTTGGTAAGAACGTTGTGCGTTATTTTAAAGAGGTTTATGGTACTGTTTATTAACTAGTGCAAGATAAAAAAACATACCGTTATGATTAAAAATAAGCACATTGCTGTTGCTGGAGATTTAGTTGAGTCATAAGATTTCCAAAGTCGATTTAAGTTTACTACAACCTAACTTCAGCTCATTTGTTAGAAGTTTTAGAAACCTCACTCTTACAACATTAAAACCTCTCAACGATTGTTTGGATGTATCCTAAACTTACGGGTTTGATTGGGATTATATATATTTAAGAGATGCCAAGATAGATACACCTTAAAACAACAGAGATTTACACTTAAACAAAAAAGATCGAAAAATTAAATACCAATATAAAAACTACGAAAACAAAACACAAAAATGGAGAGCTATAAGTTGGGAAGTTAGAATATTGGTAGAGATTACATATCCTGACACAACGGATGATTTAGAGAATATTAGATCAACCTATCTAATAGTATTGCAATAAAAGATTCGTACATAGATAACCAAAGCCAATTCGTGTTTACTCTGCAAAACAATGGCTCTTCAGACGTTACAGTGACCTACAAATGGCACCTCGTCGATCCAAAGGCGAATAGACCGGTGTACAGTGGGAAAAGGAGCACGACAATTCCCGCTGGCAGCGGTGTAAGGGTAGTTGGGACCTTCTCTCCGAAATCAAGGTACAATTGCAGGTTTCTCGTGATGGAGTTTAAAGATGGTATCAAAATAGCTTTGTACAGAGAGCAAAAGAGCCCCTACGATTGGGACTACAACATTTTACCACCTGTACCTAAGCGGTAACTTTGCCCTATTGTAACCAGATTCTCAAGTTTTGAGATTATGACCGTTCTCCGAGGAGAAGACAATTTCATAGTCAATTTGGATTTATAACCATAAAAAACGACATGCCGTAGCAATAGAAATAGAATTTAAAGAGACTGATTATTAACACATCAAGATTCTAGAATATCTCTTGCTCCCCTCAAAGCCTCACAACAAGCTGCGCACCTCTCAAGAATTGATGCTGTCCTCTCCAAATGCTCTTTAGCAGCTTTGACAAAATCTACCATAACAGTGGATACGGCTATTATATCGAGTATAGATGCCTCAGGGAACTTTTTACGATCGACAACCTTTACTTCACCCATCCGATCGAAGTAGAATATGAAAAGAGAATTTCTTCCATCATCTCTTTTTGCTATGGCTGGTGCAACATAAAGTCCCTTGTGCTTCTCACTTTCTGCAGGAACTCCGAAAGATGGATCGAAGAATTCCGTGAGCATGCTATCAAATACTTTTTCTACAGCTTCTGTCGTAAGTTTTGCATCCTCCCTTACCCGTCTTCTTACATTCTCAGGAATTGATGTAGCATTCATAACGAAGGCTAACTGAGCAGATTAATCAGAGCATCTTTAATAGTGGGAGCTAGAAGCACAATGATTAGTGCAATCACTGCACCCATAAATGCTTTCCTTGCCTTAGCCTCCTTCTCTGGAGCTCCCTCACTCGTCATGTGAAGGTAAGCTGCGTATATCAAAGCAAGCACAAATATGCTGACGAAGAGTATTCTCGCAGCCTGAGTTATCAAATCTATTTTGTCTAGAAGGGGCTGAAGTTTTTGCTGCACATTGCTTTGTGCAGATACAGCCGATATAGGTGAGGTTAATGCCAGAATACCTATAAAAAACCTCCAAAACCATCTTTTAACCTTAAAAACTCTCTTTTCTCCATCTGTTGACATAGTACAATCCAAAGCGAACCTTCTTTGCTTTACTTTCGTTTTTATCATTATCTCATCCTCTCTTACTGAACTGTATATACTTTTACATAAATCTTTAAATACTTTTCGGTATACTCTTAAACAATGAAGATATTGAAGATTGGAAAATCGGATGGAAGAGAAGAAAGGGGAACTGCAGGTATTATTGCAACTCTCATGCTTCTGGCTGTCACGATGGCGTTGTCAGCTTCAATGATCCAGCTCACGCAGCAGCTCAGCAAGGATGTTGCGAGCAGCATTAACAGCCAATATTCCGCATGTGTGAAGGTGTCTGGCAGTAAAATCAGGATAACTAACCCAACATCCCTTGCTATAGATCTCAGCAGGATAAAGCTGATTGTTGATGGAGAAAAGGTGAGGTTAAGTGATGCAAACGGAAACGGAATCTGGGAACCCTTTGAAGTAGTAGAGTTCTCAGCACTTAGTGATAGAGACGGCGATGGGTTTGTAATCGTTGCCTTGTACCTTGATAACAGAGAAGTATTCCACACGATCTACGCCAAGCCGATAGCGCTTCACCACGACGAGAAGTATCCACAGATAAGGGTGAACGTTTTAGAAAGTGGAGGAAGATTAAAGCTGAATGTTGAGCTGTTTGATGATGCTGCAATTCTTTACAGATCCATTCTGTTTGGAGATATAAATGGAAAGGAACGCATTCAAAGCGACAGGGACTTCATTGAAAGTCTCGCAAACAAGCACGGCAGAAAAGTGAAGGAGATTCTCAAAGATTTAAGGAAGGAATTTGAAGAGTTCGAAAAGCACGGACGAAAAGGCACAATGATGGAGGAGCTTATGCATTCATCAGAAACTGTGGAGATACCGGCAACAGACCTTGAGGATGTTGCTTACATAAGGATTATCGCGAAGGATGCTACAGGAAAAACGTCATCTAAGATCATAACTCTAACTCAGCTACTACCACCAGTGTCTGTTAAGATAATCAAGCCAAAGGATGGAGATGTATTTTTACCTACTGAAACGATTGACGTTAAGGCGGTAGCATCGAACGCTTCTAAGGTTTCCTTACAAGTTGATGGTGTTACCGTCTTCGAAAAAGACGTGGAATCGAATCCATATATATTCGGAAAAGCTCTCGTACTATCTGAAGGCAAACATGAGATAAAGGCAATAGCTCGGAATGCTGCACATTCGGCAGAGGATAAGATTACAGTTCATGTTAAGAACTCTTCACCAAGTGTTAAGATAGAGCAACCGTCTGAAGGGGATAAATTCATCGCAGCTGGAAGTGCTGAAGTAAACGTTATTGCCGATACTGTCGATGATACCGGGCTGAAGAGCATTTCTCTTTACGTAGATGGCAGCCTAAAAGATATTAGGAATGTAGAAGGGGCGAAGTACAAATATCAGCACAGTTTGTCTTTATCGCCCGGCAAACACACGATAAAAGTTCTTGCAACTGACAGGTACGGAAAGCTTGGTGAAGATTCTGTAAACATAGAAGTTGTTGCTGACAAACCGCCATCTGTCAAAATATCGCAGCCATCTGACGGTCAAATCTTCTGGACAACAGACCTTGCTACAATCACAATTCGAGCATTAGCTAGCGATGATGTTGGAATAAGCAGGGTTGAGTTCTACGACAATGATAAGTTGATAGTTGCTGATAACTCTCCTCCGTATTCAGCAACAGCAACTCTTTCAGTTGGAGTGCACACGATTAAAGCTGTAGCCTATGATACTGCAAACCAGAAAGCTGAAGATGGAGTGAAAGTTTACGTTAAAAGGGATAACCCGCCAATAATTAAGATAACGTCTCCTTCCGATGGTGCCAAGCTTAGCGATAAGAATGTTGTTATAACTGCAGATGCAAGAGACGACAGAGGCATTACAAAAGTCATATTCTATGTCGATGATAAGCAGATAGCCGTTGACTATTCAGAGCCCTACGTCGTATATTACACGTTTTCGACTGGCATACACAGAATAAAAGCTGTGGCTTACGACACTCTCAACCAATCCAGCAGCGATGAGATTGCTGTAAACTTTATTGATAATCCACCAACTGTAAAGATCCTTGAGCCACAAGATGGCAAAACGTACTACGGAAACGATGTGGTCGTTAGGGCAGTTGTTGAGGACGATATTGGCTTAAAGTCCGTCAAAGTGGAATGGATTTCTGGAACGAAATATGCTGATGAGATAGCTCTAAACCAAAAGATCTACAATCTGGAAAAAAGTCTGAAGCTGAACGAGGGAACATGGAAGATAAGAGTTGTTGCATACGACACTTCTGGCAATATCGGCTCAGATGAAGTTACGATACACGTCATTTCTCAGCCTCCGGAGATCATTGGGGCTTATGTTCCTGAAATAGGCTGGAGCACGGACTTCAGTAATGGCATACCTGTTGTAGGAGGTGTTGCCTAATGAAGCGAGTTATATCGATTCTACTTCTGATAATGCTCATCGCTCAGCCAGTTAGTGCTTGGTGGTGGGATTCGCCCTTCATCAGCCTCTCACCAACCGGAACTGTAAAAACTGACAAAACCTCAGCTTTAATAACATTCAGCGCTTCAGCAAGCGATTCAGATGGGGTTAAGGTAATTTCGCTACATGTTGATGGTAGCGAGGTAGCATCGAAGTCATGCGGGAGTTGTGCATGGATTATTGAGAAGAAGTGCGGTTGGGTAATTGAGAAAGTCCAGAAGTGCGGATGGAAGGCTGAGAAGATTTGCAAGGAGAAGTGGAAGTGCTGGGACGAGAAAGAGTGCGGATGGAAGAAGGAGTGTCAGAATAAATGGAAATACAAGTGCTGGTATGAGAAGGAGTGTGGGTGGGACTGTGGTTGGAAATGGGACTGGTGGTCTTGGAGCTGGAAGTGGAAGTGTAATTGGAAGTGTTGGTACGAGAAAAAATGCGGATGGAAGAAAGAGAAAGTTTGCGACTGGAAATACAAATGCTGGTATGAAAAGAAGTGTGGCTGGAAATGGGATTGCTGGAATGAGAAAAAATACGAGTGCTGGTATGAGAACGAGAAGAAGTACAAGTGCTGGGACGAGAAAGTGTACAAGTGTAGCTATCCTTCCTCGTGTTCACTTTACAAAACCGTTAGCCTTAAACCTGGCTATCACAGTGTGAAGGTTGTAGCTGAGGATGCTAACGGAGCTACTTCGAGCAAGACCTTCTACCTGAACGTTATTGTGGATAAACCGCCGAGTGTG
>QMZC01000109.1 GCA_003662995.1 Archaeoglobales archaeon | reverse complement strand
TTGCAGGGCAGCGTTATGATGTAGTTGTTCTCAACTGGCTGAACGCTGACGACCTTCTCGCTGTTGTTCACGTCGATGACGTAGCTCTTCAGCTTGTCCAGCCTGAAGGCTATGCTTCCAGTATCGTCTGTGTAGCCGCTGTTCGTTACGTTTCCGTTGTAGCTGACAGCGACGGGCACATTCACCGGTTTAAAGCAGCGGTAAACCTTGAAGCTCACAACCCACGAGGTTTCAAGGGGTGTGAGGTAAGCGGTAATGGTCATGATCTTGTCCACCGTAATGGTGTACTTCGCCACAGCATAGTTTTCAGCCCAGACTTCGAGCTGGTAGCTTCCTGACACGTTCTCGAATGTTATGTTACCGGAGCTTGTCGATTTCAGCATGTCGTCGAGCTTGGCGTAGAAGCTGTCTATGCTAGCCCCATCATCGTCCTTGGCATAAACGGTGAGGGTGTAGGCTAATGTTTTTGCAGTAAAAATATTAATGAAAATTACCGCTACAATCAGCCAAAAAGCAATTCTTTGTAGTTCCACAGCAAAACACCTCCGTAAAACAGGGAGCAGATAATTAAGCCATACCTTCCCCATGAGTAACCCTTTCTATCAGCACGTATGGCGATCCAAGCAATGGTTAACGCTGCTGTAAATTTTATCAATGGTAGTGCATAGAGGTTTTCCATTAAACTCTGTAACAGTGGATTTGCTTCTGTTCCGTGTCCCCCAATTATAAAGCACACTGTAAATGTTGCATCGCATACTGAAAGCAAAATGAACAGTAATGCAAGCCTTTCAACCCTCATTGACCCCTTATTATGATAGGCTTGGCGTAGAAGTAAATCGCAGATAGAATACTAATGACTATCGAAGCGGGAACGAGCTTGATGAGGAAAGCAGCTATGGTGTAGCCGTTGTCTTCGAGAGTCGTGGCAATACTGTCGCAGAAGTTGATTATGTCTGGCATGAGCTTCATCGTCACGATCAGCATGATGAAGACTGCAAACAGCCCGGCTATGGTGAACTGCCCCCTGATATCCTTTTTCAACATTTCAATCTCCCTCCTCATTTCCTCTCTCACTTCCCTTTTAACCTCCTCCTCGGCCTCCTTAACCTTGTGGTAGATGAAAATCAGCAGCAATGTGAAGAGCGGGACGAAAAGGGCGTTGAGTGTCACAGCGGTTGCTACAACCGTGGTAAGGAGGCCGAACAGAATTACACCCTCAACCAAGCCCAATTTCATGGTTACCTCCTCTTTTTCTTTCTATTCTTTCTATTCTCTCCTTCCTTTTTCCTTCTCAAAATCTGCTGAGCTGTTGGAATGCCTGCAAAACCAGCAGAAATCAGGAATCTTTCCCAGAACGGATATGCTGTTTTTGTGAGTAAATGTTTTCCTTTCTTTCCAGTTTTCAGCTCGAAAGCCGTAAGGATGTTGTAGCTCGCCATTAAGCCAGTCCACCAGTTCTTTGCAGTGTTGGCAATCCAAGTAGAACTTTCCACTATTGATTGTGGAGATATAAACGGAGGAAATATAGGGACGTGGTAAGGCAAAGATGGGGCTGGAGGTGGGCTTATTACAACTTGTTCAATGGGTTTAACAGCTGTAATAGGCTCGATCTCGGGTATAGTAACAGTTTTGAGGTCAGTTTTGATGACAGGTTCAGTTATTGATTTAACTTGTGGTTTTGGTTCAGTTTTGATAGCAGGTTCAATGTCAGGTTTGATGACAGGTTCAATTATTGGTTTATCCTGTGGTATTTGAATTGGCATTTGAATTAGCATTGGAAAGTTTATTTCATCTAAGTGTCTTATGCTGATTGGCGTGAGGCTGTGTGCAAATGCAACAGGGATGTAGCCAACATCAACATCAACATCCACCTTCGTAGCTCCAGCCAGTTTAACGGGCATTCTTGTTACGTAAACGGGTTTAACTTCCTTCTGTTCTATTAATTCTGTAAACTTAGTCTCTGCCCCTGTCTCGATTTGCTTGGGTTCTGTCTTTGCTGGTTTCAGAGGTTTTAGCCTTCCCAACTTCGGTTTTTTCTTTGTTTTAATTACCGCCGTATCCGACTCAGGAAGTTTGTATTCCTCCAAAACAGTAGTTTTCATCTTTATTCCTTTCTCAACCCTTATGCTTCTCTTTCCTCTAACACCTTTCATTGCTGTTATATCTGCTGTATTCCCTTCCATTCTGGAAACGACAACATTTCGCCTGCCAAACAGCCTATCGACAATACTCTGATACTCTACTATCCTTGTAATCTTCATAGGTTTTTCAGGCACGATCTTGTAGCCAAGCTCAAGTGTCTCAGCCCTGTATGCTGCCGTTGGTTTTGCTGTCAGGTCAACTTCATATCCTTCCTCAACCTTTGTTGCATCTGCTTTGAGGTTCTCGAACTTGATACCTTCTCTTTCAACTTTTAGGCCAACCTCCTCTACCTGACCGAGTTTCTGAAATATCGGTTGCTTTACCGGTTTGCCTTGGTAAACAATTTCATCATTCACGATTATCGTCTCAGCTATTGGTTTGGGTCTCGTTAAAGCGGTTGCAGCTCTTTCTATCACTGCTGAAGCACCTTTACCTGCAGCTTTACCCAACAAAATGCCACCAGCAATAGTGCCAGCAAACTCAAACGGTCTCTCAATCGCTCCAACAGTCATCTGTGCTGCCGTTGCCGAAGGTTTTGCAGCAAGATTGGCAATGAAGACAGGAGTTTCGGGTAAAGCAACTGCCGACATTGCTAAACCCGTAATGAATTCACCAACAGGACTCCTAATCTCATGCTCTTTAAACCAGGAGTAGGCTTTTTCTCTCGCCTCAGCATACTGTTTGCCTAACGGTAGTGATTCAACTTTAAAGGCTGGCTCAAAGTATTTTTCAAGGTTTTTAAGCTCTTTCTCCTGCTCCTTCAATCTCTCAACTTCTCTGTTGTACGATTTTATTTCATCCATCAACTTAGAATACAATTTTTCGTCCTTGACAACGATCGTACCATTATCTCTTTTTATTGCACCTCTCTGCTCCCCTTCCCTTATCAACATATCTATTCTTGCTCTTTTCTCTTCGAGTTTTCTTGCCCTGCTCTCGTATATGTTTCTGTATTTCGAATAAGTTGCTCCAATGCCAATACCAACAGCAAATCGACTCAAGATGCCTGTAACAGGTAAGTTGAACAATACATCGCCAAAGCTAACCGGCTCAATCCTACCAAATACCCTTTCTGCTGTTATCTCGAAGAATTCGCCTATGGAACTGATGAATCCACCAGCATCAAACCAAGGTTTACTGGTTTTAGCTGTGTAGGGTTCCTGTTTCGGTGGTTCATAAGGCTCATACAGCATTCTTCTTTCTGCACCAGTTGGCAGAGACATGTAGGCGTAATCTGCTCCCCAATCACCGCCCCAATCTGTGGCCCAATCAGACCAGTCGCTCCAATCACCGCTCCAATCACCGCTCCAGTCTCCCCAGCCGCCCATCAGCTCACCTCTGCAAGCATCATAACGAATCTATCAGGTGTGATCGGCTTCTCTTTTAGCTTCTCCCTGTTCTCTGCATTCATCCTGTCCACTTCTTCGAGGTGCTCGCAGACCATTACCCTCCACCACTCCCAGCACGGGTTTTCCTTGGTGTGCCAGAAATACAGCAACTGGCAGAGCTGATGATGCAGCCCGCCGAAGAGGTAAACGTTCACCCTCTCCTTACCGTTTACACGTTTGCGAGTCCAGTATCCGTTGAACTCCCCCTTTATTCCGTTTTTTTCGGTGTATTCCTTCCAGTATTCCAAGAATTTCTCAAGAGTTCCATCAGGGTGGAAGCAACCGCACAACTCTAACCCTGCTGAGTTTTCGTGCATTCTCGTAACCTTAGTGCATGCTCCGTCAACCAGAACACCGTTCTCCACTCTGATGCTACATTTATCCCCGCAGTCCACGAACACAACGTTTTTCCTGCCATCTAACTTCCGTTTCACGTACTCCTTCAGCTCCTCCGGATAGCAGGGCAGTAAGGAGGCGTAGATGGTGTAACCGTCTTTTCCGTAAACCACATCGAGGTAGTGGATGAGCAGATCCCCGCCGAAGTCTCCGCCGTAAACCACGAACTTCGGGCTTACGTTTTTGAAATGTTTCAGACGCTGTATAATCTCACGTTCTATCTGCTTCAAGGTTTCGGGCATTGGCAGGTTTTTCATGCACGTTTTGAACTGATTGCCATCGTTCTCAGCTTTTATCTCTCCCAGTCTTTGCTCTGTTAAGTCTCCGATGATGCTGCGATGTCTGCTGCACGCCCAGACTTTTCCGTCGGGCAGAATCGAGAGAACACCAACGCCAGCGATGCATTGTTTAAGGTAGCACGGCTCTGAAACCCTTATCCCTGCAACCCTGAACTTCTTCCTCACCTCGAAAAATTGTTTTAGCGTTAATGGTGTAAGCTCGGAATCGATTAGGGGCATGTACATGTTCACGTTCACGTATTTTATGCCGTATCGTTTACAGAGGTCGACGATGTGATTAACGCAGTGGAAGTTTTCTTGAGAAACGGTAAATGCTATTGACGGTGTAATCTTTTTTTCTCTCAGCTCCTCGATTGCTTGGATTACCGCATCGTAAGTTCCATCTCCCCTAAGCCAATCATGAAACTCTTTGTCCCCATCAAGGCTTATCTGGATTCCTCTGTCTTCGGGTGAGAATAAGTCAATGTAATCTGAAATCAGCGTTCCATTCGTCGCCATGGCGAGACTGCCGTAATAAAGCCTGTAGGCGTCAAGTAACTCAGGAAAGTTCCTGTGGATGAGCGGTTCCCCTCCAGAAAGGATGAATGTCCTAACACCATGCAGAGAGGCGTCGATGAGAAGATCGGCAAACAGATCCAGATCTATGTCTCGGCGATCTTCTTTTAACCTTAAGTAACAGTGTTTACAGCGAAGATTGCACCTCGTTGTAATGTGAACATCTAGGATCATAATTCAAACTCTTCAACCAGCTCTGGATGTTTTTTCTTTAAAATCTCCAGATTTGCAAAGATAGAGGACGTGAGCATGTTATCACGCCCTTCTTCCTTTTCCACCCATTCTTCCCCTTCCTCTTCCACTACTTCTCCCTGCTCTTTTTCTTCCACTCTTTTTGCCCCTTTTCTGCCCGCTTAATTTCTTAGCCCTCTTTATAATCTGTGTTCCCTGCTTTTTCCCGAATTTCCGCCAGAACACCTTCCCCGCCGTTTTCCTTGCTATATCTCTTGCTTTTTTTCCAGAGTATCCTTTTTTCTTGTATTCCCTGTATATCCTCTCCTCTACATCTTGGAAGTGCACACCCCTCTTTCCAACATCGAGATACTTCCCCATCATTTTCGCCTCCTCGACCTCCTCGATCCTTTCTTAATCGGCTTCTCCCAAACGTTCCCTTTTTTATCCACCCATACAAACGTTCCGGGTTTCCGCTTAACCTCTCCAATCTTACGAGCTTTTGCCATAACCATCACCTATTCCTTTTCTTACCTCTCCCCTTTCTTCCTTTCCTTCCCATCCCCTTCTTCCCCTTCCTCGTCCTCTTCCTCCCCCTCCCATAACCACCAAGGTTACCGACACCGGAGATGCCTGAAGAAACTGTAACAGATCTCGGGCTAAAACTCAAACCCGGTTCAACGTTTCTGTTTGCCTTCTCGAGGTTCTTGATGATAGTCTGGACTTTCCTCTTCCTTTCCTCAGCCTGCCTTCTTCTCTTCTCCGCTCTCAACCCTCTCCTTGCAAACCTCTCGATGTCCCGTGGGTCAACATCGACGTTAGCTTTTTTCAGCTTCTTTTCCACTGCTCTTGCCCTCTTTTTAATCTCAATCTCTTCTATCGCCTCCTTGATCCTCTTTTCAGCTCTACGCTCTGCCAACCTCTCTCTAACAACCTCCTTTATCTTAGAGAACATCACACCACCGTCCACAACATTGTCAATATTATCCAAACAATCAAGCTCTTCCACCAGCTCCTCGCCAGCGGGTGTGAGGCTGCGAGGATGAAATCTACCTCATCAACACAATTTTTTTTACAGTACTCTGCAATAACTATGGATTTTCTCATCAGGAACACGAGTGGAGTAATCCAAAGTGCAAAGAAGAACAAAGAAATAATTGTAGCATATTCATACGGTAGCTCAATCTGTCCAAACATCATAGCATCTTGCTGAGCATCTTTACAACCTTGTCAAGCATCAGTTGATTCTGGAAGCTAAAGTACAGTGATATTATGCACAGTACCAGACACACGAGTATTAACACCTTGATGTCCCAGAAGAGCTTTTGAGTGCCAAGAGTTGCTCCCATTGTGACGGATTCAGACACAACACTTGCAAGAGTCTCGTCATCGAATGTAACTATTTCATCGTCTCCATTGAGAGCGTAGGCTTTCAACTCATCGAACGTAATTGTCTTTGGCACTCCTTCTATTACCACATAAACAGGTGTCTTTCTAAACCCCTTCTCGAATAGATACACGTCTGAAGCGTTTATATTTATCCTTTTATCGTCAAATGCTATGCCCTCAACATGTCCATCATTGACTGTAACGTACATACTCAATTTATCGATGAACTTCTCAACTGGTAGAATTGGCAAATCATATTCGTTGCAGAACTTGAAGTAATCCTCATACACCTCATCAACCTTTAACTTGTTATCCCCATCTCTCCTCAGCCTGTTCCTAATATAGATGGAAAAGCCGTCGTTAGCACCATATCTCCTCAAGTAGGCATACTTGTCGTAAAGGAGAACATCGTTTTTTAGTTTGACCGCCTTTTGTAATTTAACGCTCCTATCCCTGCCAAATCGCAATACCTTAACCTTCTCGGGCTTAGCCTTTACCTTAGCCTTTACCGCCATCTCTTCTGTCCTCCAACTCCAATCTTGCCAACGTACTTCTTCATCGTGGTAATGATGTCGTCCGACTGTTCATCAGGATGCATGAACGCCCTCGTCGCCCAGACATACTGTGTCGCTATTGCCGCATAGTTACCCATTCCAAGCGTTGCTAAAGCATAAGCACCAGTTACGTTTTTCACGATCTCCTCGCATTTATTGAATCCCTTAGCGTGGAAGAGATTTGTAAGGCTGATCGTAAATCTCCTGACGAGCTGGCATCCAAGCTTGCCCAGAATCGCCCTAGTGTGGTCGGGTGTCAGCAAAGGAGTTTCTGGTTGTGCGTATTGTGCCTGAAATTGAATAGGGTGATACGTTTCGATCTGCCTAATCTGCGAAGGTGAAACCTCCACTTCCACCACCTCTCAAATTTACTCCACCAACAGAAACCAAAACTGCAATACCACCAAAAACGTAAGCTATCGGAATAACGAGAAATTTCTCATTGCCAAGCAAATTATAAGTAACATTCGAAACTGTACCATTGTCATTGAAGAAATAAGTTGCAGTTACGTTCCCTGATAAGGCGAGCATGCCGAGAACCATCAAGCCAATACCGCCAACAACTCTCGCTGTTACGGTGCCAAGAAATACGATGACTAATAAAATTATAGAAATACCGAAAAAAATTATGTAGTCCATGTTATCTACCAAGGAAGATCAGTAGCAAAGTAATTGCAACGGCAACTGGAATTACTCCGACAACTGTTGCCGTGATGCCACTAAGGTTGCCCATTACGTTGCTGACCGTCTCTACAACTATTGGCAGTGCAACACCAACACCAAGAATGGCGGCAATAATCAATCCTATGATCCAATCTGTCAAACTCGCTGCTCCAGCAGTATCTTTTCTGAAAGCAGTCCAGTCGGCAGCAAATTCAAACCAATCGTTCCATTGCGGTAATTTACCATTTCTAGCAAGCCATTCAAGAAATTCGTCCTTCTTTTTTTCGACACCCTCCTTTGTCACTCCAAATCTCTCAACTACTTTCCAAGCGAGATTTTCTCTAATTGCATCAAACACCCGCTATCACCTCCCTAACAAGACACTCATAAAAAAACAAAAAATATTTTTCTAAATTTATCAAAATTGATAATTTCAACAAAAAACGGTGGAAATAAACAATTGCCAACTAACACATCTCCATGAAGTTCAAAGACATCTTATCAGACAAATTAGAACAGCTTGACTACATTTACAGCGTTAGAGTATCACTACTTGCTAAAATAGATGTGCTTGGTGAAATGCTTGAGTTGGCAAGAGAGGCTGGCGTTGAGGTGATTTCCCAGGAGGAGTGGATTGATTTTGCAACAAAGGCTTTAGCTTCAAGCTTCAATCCACAAGGAGAGGCAAAGGTCAGGGTTGTTATGAACGA
>QMZC01000108.1 GCA_003662995.1 Archaeoglobales archaeon | reverse complement strand
ATATGTTTTTCTAAGAGAAGTTCTTAGATACTGCGAGAATAAACCAGAAATCGTTGTTGACAGAGGATTTTGGTATTTATGGGCTCTACAAAGGCTTGGTTTAAATTATAGACATGAAACGTTAAGAGACGAAGAGGTTGCCAAGGATTTAGGATTCGTAGAAAAAGAAGGAGAAGTACTAACTCCAGCAGAAAGGTCGATAAACAGATTTGTCAATGAAAGATTGAGCAACGAAAACCTAAGAAGAATTCAGAAGTCGTTTATCGAGAGACTGCAAAGCGCATTGGCTGAGAAGGGAATAAAGCTTGGAAGGAGGATAAGCATCGACTCAACTCCATTACCAACCCTTAAAAACGATGAATACGGGAAATACAACGCATACTACTTCCAGAAGTACAATATCGGAAAGATAGTTAAGGTTTACTTTGCTACTTGTGTTGACACGAACATTCCACTTGAGCTTATTGTTACAGATGCAAACGCTTACGATGGTCACTACTTAACCCCAATGCTTGAGAAATTAAGAGAGCTTGGAATTGAGCCAGAAGAAATCTACGGAGATGCACATTACGGAACGCTTGAAAACTGGGCTATGTGTTCGATGCTATTCAACTGTAAATGCTACTTCCAGATTCCTGAGAATGCTAAATTCAACAAGAAAGGGACAAAGGAATGGATAGAGAAGGTTTACAATGGCATAGCTTACGAAGAAGGCCTAGATTACGATGTAAGCTTTGATGAAATGCTAAGAGTTCTGTTTGAGCATGGATACTACGAAGAAGTGGGAGCTTACTTCAGAAATCAATGGCTTAAGGTAAAAAAGGAAAATCCAGAAGAATGCGAAAGGATTTACCATAGAAGGAACGTATCAGAGAATTTGCATTCAATCCTGAAGGAACAGCTGCTCTTTGACAAAAATCTCAATGTAAAGGGTCTTGATGCAATAGAATTCTATGCGAGACAGTTCTTGGTTACATTACTCTTCGTAGCATTGACAAGAGTGGAGAATGGTGTTAATGAGGGTTTAGCTAAGGTGAACCCAACAGCGTTTAGTTAATTTTTAAAAGCTAAACTCAGATATAGTGGAGGGAAAGATGATGAAAGAATCAAAAAAGAATAAAAAAAGAAAGAAGACCAGAACTTGGGAATTTGGAGTGGCTGGAAGGGAAAGTCACGATTCGTCCATATTTTATTCTCGTAAACTTTACGAAAATAACACTCTTCCAAAACCCAGTGCCAAGGATTTGATAGAAAATACAGTTCCACCAGAATTCTTAGATAAAATAATTCAAGGAGATGCAGTAGAAGTACTTAAAAAGCTACCAGACAATTGCGTACATTTGATGGTAACTTCCCCTCCATACAACGTTGGGAAAGAGTACGATAAGGATCTAAGTCTGGGGGAATACTTGGACTTTATCGAAGATGTTATGAGGGAAGTATATAGGGTTCTCGTGTGGGGTGGAAGAGTTTGTTTCAATGTTGCCAATTTAGGACGCAAGCCATATCTCCCACTTCACGCATACCTTATACAGAGGTTTGAGGAGATTGGTTTTCTCTTCAGGGGTGAGATAATTTGGGATAAGGGTGATGCAGCAGTCGGTTCATCTACAGCTTGGGGGTCTTGGATGTCCGCAACAAATCCAACACTAAGAGACCAACATGAGTATATTATTGTCTTATCCAAAGGCGACTTTAAAAGGAATAAAGGTAGGAAGAAAAGCACTATAACCAAAGAGGAATTTCTCGAATTTACTAAGAGTGTGTGGAGGTTTCCTCCTGAGTCGGCTAAAAGAGTGGGACATCCAGCACCATTTCCTGAAGAACTACCGTATAGGTGCATCCAATTGTACACTTTCGAGGGGGATGTAGTCCTAGACCCGTTTGTTGGTAGCGGTACAACATGCATTGCTGCCTTAAAAACAAGTAGACATTACGTAGGCATAGATATTGAGGAAAAATACGTTAAAATAGCAAAAGAGAGGATAAGAGACATCCTAAGTACTAGGACTCTATTAGAATTCTGATCAGAAATCAACGACATACTTTAGAGCTAGATCTTTCAGTAGATTGTACCATTTTTTCCAGTATTCTCTTTTTAAGCTTTCCATGTTTATAGGAGTATATTTCTTGGTTATAGCATTGCCCTTTGCTTTAGCCATCTCCATCAGACGTTTCACAGATTGCGTATTTATACCAAATCCTCTCGGATTAGTCCCACTTCTTGGTATCCACCATATATCATCTCCAATTTCCATTTTGAGGAACTCTAAATCTTCTATTTCAAAAACATATACCGAAATTTCTTTTTCTTTTCTACTAGCTGTAACATACAAGATAGGATACTTAAACTCAAACTTTCTTGCACGTTCAAGGGATGGGAATCCATTCCAAGCAACTTTTAAAGTTGTTATGGTTTCGGTTGTATTTAAACTGTAGGATTGTCTCCTATTTTCGTCGAGTATTACTTGAAAATCCCAATCCCTTTCCATAGGGGGTGCAGGGATGACTTTCAACCCAAATTCCATTTCCAAAAGAGTTCGGATGATGTGCTCCCTTCTTTTACCTATATCAGGAGTACTCCCCTCTATATACAAAATCTCCCAAAGCCTTCCAAGGAGTTCTAAAGTTTCTGGTCTACTTTTCAACAATTGAATGATGTAGTCCATAGACTTCCTACAATCTCGAATATTTAAAGCTGCCTTTATAAGTTCTACAAGTTGAGTTGTTAAAAGAGGTCGATGAAATTTTGTTTTGACAATAGGTATTTCCAAGGCTTGAATCGAAAAAGTTAAACAAGTTCAAAAATTGCGCGATAATAGTAAAGAAATTTATGTGGTGTTTGAAATGGCGTACTGGCTTTGTGTAACGACTGAGGTGAATTGGAAGGTCATTAAAGAAAAGAATGTTTGGGGCGTTCAAGAAAGGCATAGAAACACGATTTCAAAAGTAAAGTTGGGTGACAAGTGTTTGATATATGTCATGTCAACAAGCAAAGACGATGAAGTGATCCCACCAAGAATAGTTGCTGTTTATGAGGTGGCATCTAAGTCATTCACCGATAGAACAAGAATTTTCAAACACCCAAAGGGATATCTTGAAGTTTTCCCACTTAGAATCAAGCTTAAGCCAATTAAAATCTTCAAAGAACCTATAGACTTCAAGTCGCTTGTTCCACAGCTAAAATTCATAAGAAATAAAGGGAATTGGGTAGGATACATTCGCGGCAGAGCTATGAGGGAGATTCCTGAAGAAGATTTTAATCTAATTATTAGTTTAGCAAAATAAAATAATGTAACTTAATAACTTCATTCTAACAACCCTCAATTGAACAGAACTGTTTATAAGCCAATACAGACTGTACAATTTACAATAAAATAAAAACTCATAGAAAGAATAAAAAATACTGTCCCGCCATTGCGATGATTTTTGTCGCCATGGCGAACCCCTAAGTTAAAAATTTTAGGCTCTTTTGAGTGGTTTTTATAAAAAGGATTACAAAGAATGTGAAGGTTTGTTAACTAACAATCCAAATCAACATGAACATACAGGAAAATATGGAAATGATTTCCCGAGATGCTGAAGCTCTTAAGTGGAAAGTAAGTAAAATTAAAAAATGCTTGAAGAACTCATTGAGATGCACACTGATGAATTTTACGAGGTTAGGGATACTTTGAAAAAAACTAAAAAAATACAAAAAAAGCAATTTGAAAAATTCTCAAACGTTAATGAGTTAAAAAGGTTGATCGAAGAGGAATAGATTAGTGAAGGTGTATGAAGTGTATGAGTGCTACATTGAGAGGGCTTAAGATTAAAGTTTAAGATTAAAGTTAAAGAAAATATACAAGAAAAACAGAGGATTTTATGAAGCTGTAATTAAGAAAATTGATGAAATTGTGGAAAATCTTAGCATTACAAACCATTGAGATACGATTACATTAACTCACTAGCTTCTTAGCTAAAAATCAATCCAAAATAAAATGCACATTTAGATTCTTTTCGTCAAAACATACCTGGAACCTTGAAAACACATCAATCCTACCCAAAAGTCTTGGAACTCCTTCCCTGTCAGCAAAGCCAACTTTTGCATTAAAAATCTCATTGCCTATTCGCATTTGAACATCGTGGATGAATATTCTAACCAAACCTGCAATACCACCAACATAGTGTTCTGCTCCATCTTCAAGCTCATAGCCAAGAAGTTCACAGTCTGTTCTTGTAAACAGGCTTATATCTGCTCCAGAATCAACATACGGGTAGAAGAGATACCAGTTGTCATCTTTTCCCTTGAGATAAACACTTGCCACAGGACGATAGATTTCCTTCCCTATTTTCGATTTTTCTCTCCTGTACCTAAAGGAGTATTTCAAAGAATCATCAGCTCCTCTTTTGGTATGTACATCAATCCTATTTCCTCCGTCCTTTTTTCTGGAAACTTGAGTTTTGCCTTTTGGAAGGCTTCCTTTGCAGTATTCCCACTTGCCACAATTTTTCCATCAACTATGGCAACATGCTTTCCAGCGTACTTTTTCTGCTCTTCAAGACTTATTTCAGGGGCTTCAATTAACATTCTAACACCAAATTAAATTTTAACAATAGTACAAATATACTTTTCTGAGCTTATTTTTAAATGACGTCAAAATCTTAAGATTTTAAATATGGCTAAAAATAAAATAAAAAAGTTAAAAATTTTAGGCTCTTCTTCTCAGTAGATACGCTACTGCCAGCAAGCCAGCGATTGCAAACACTACCTCAAAGCCTGGCTGCTTCTTTGGTGGTGGTGTTGTTGGCACTTCAGTTGGTGTTGGTGTTGGTGGTGGTGTTGTTGGCACTTCAGTTGGTGTTGGTGTTGGTGGTGGTGTTGTTGGCACTTCAGTTGGTGTGGCTGTTGGCACTTCAGTTGGCGTTGGTGTTGGGGCTGCGGCTGCAGTGATTGTGACTTCTTTGACTACGAGGATGTCATCCTGAGCATTGAAGTCTTTTGCATAAGCATCAGATGGATCTATATCAAACCATTTTTCGATGTCCCTACCTTCACTGTCTAAAGTCCTCATTGCATCCCTAACATATATCTTATAAGTGCCTTCTTCAATCCCCATTGTTGGAATATTTACCTCTGCTAACCCATTTTCGTCAACAGCAATTCTACTATACTTCACTTTGTCAACTCCCAGGTCCAATACCACATAGATATAATCATAGCCTTTCTCGCCTCTATTTGTTGAAATCTTTACTGTTATATCATCTCCTTTGGTAACCGTAGCTGGAATATCTACATCAAAGGTAGGTTCTTCAACGATTAGTGCAATGTCTCTAGTTGCCACTTCATCACCCTTGCTACCATCTTCCTTTTCATACAGATGTAATGTCAAAGTGTAAACTCCAGGCCTGAGTTGTTCACCAGGTGTACCTTCTGACACTAAAGCCTCTTCATCATCGTCATAGAATGGATATATTGTCTGGAAGAGATAACCGCCATCTTCAGTTTCATTCCATTTCGTGAATTCCATATTGTCTTCATCCGTCTTAACACCGTGTCCCTTGACTTCACCATATAAGTAAACATCATCTGGATCTCCGTAAATTCCTACAAATATGTCTTTCTCATCAGCTCTAGCAACCTTTATTGGATCTGGGACATATGAGAATCCAAACTCAAGTATCTGGATTGAGAACTGAGCCATAGGATCTTCCGTTGGATCAACCCATTCAGGTGCCTCACTTGGATCGGTATAGTTAGATGGTGCTATTACATACAACATGTAGTTTCCTTCTTTAACCACTGAATTCACCGTAAGTGTAACTTCAAATTTATCATCTTCAACTGTCACCTTATATGGTTGCTTTGTTGGATAATCACTTATGTTGAATTTCTCACTCTCCTTTGGAATCTTATATACGTTTTCAAACACAATTTTATCTGCATCACCTGTTGAGGTTCCAGAATCCGTCCAGATGTAGATGTAATCAAGGTCAGTAGTACCAGTTATCTTCAGGTCAGCTCCTTTCACCAATGTTGTTGAACTTATGGATGCATTTAGTGCAGCTTTTACAACTCTTATGGATGCTGTTGCCACTATATCTTTGTTAGACACATCTAGTTTAGCTATAACAGTATATGACTTCTTTGCAGCTGTTCCACTGATGTGTAGTGTTGGTGTTTCAAATTCACCGGTCTGAGCACTCGTATATACATATATATACTCGGCATCATCAGATGTCGTTACGCCCCAGTTAGTTACAACAGCCTCGTCACTTGATTGCAGCAAATTACTGAAGGTTTCGCCCTTCAAGTATATCTTAACTCCTATTGA
This sequence comes from Archaeoglobales archaeon, assembly GCA_003662995.1. Taxonomy (GTDB): domain Archaea; phylum Halobacteriota; class Archaeoglobi; order Archaeoglobales; family Archaeoglobaceae; genus B5-G16. The sequence continues at coordinate 2,131 of QMZC01000108.1, read as the reverse complement.
TTCCGCTACATCCGCTTTTCCTGTGATCTTAAAGTCCTCTCCTCTCGTAAATGTATATTTATCCATTGTGAATTCTATTTCTGGCTCCTTTACACTAACATAGATTGTCTTATCATCGTCAATTGTTCCATTCGTTGAGTTATACGTCGTTACCACTGCAGTTATCTTGTAGCTACCTGTTGGCCAAGTAAGCTTGAGCAAATATGAACCTCCAATGTTAAAACTACCATCCGATTCAACTGGTAAGTTGTACCAAGTATTAACTGCAGTATTATTTGGATAATATAGTGTAACGTCTACATTATTCCTAGAATCTCCTGATACGTCGTCATATATGCTACCACTCTCTGCAGCATTAGTTGAGCCTTTTATGACTATTTTTTGACCTAGCTTAGGCTCTTCTGGAGTCACAGTTACGTCAATATCTATGCCCTCTATAGCTGGATAAGCTGCCTTTGATGTCACGAGTGTGCTTCCCTCATACACTAGTACAGCAAGTTTGTACGTGCCTTCGGACGCACTGCAGTTTGTAAACATATATCCGGTTGGCAAGCTAAAGGATGTGCTTAGCTTTCCTCCAGTACCAATTAAGCTTGTAATATTGAATAACCCTTCTGTAGCGTTATATACGCCCAATACATCACTCTGCCCAGTTGAATTTAACCATTGTGCGTAACAAGTCCAGTTGTATGGACCTTTTAGATACCACTTAACTGTTTGGCTTGGACCAACATCATAAACTTTTAGTTTGTTGATAACGATCTTATCACCTTTCGTAGCGACTGTATTTTTGAGATCAATTGTTATTGTTGGCTTTGTAGCATGCAAGTAAATTAGATACCCATTGTATGCTTTGCTCGTATCTGGTAAACTACCTGAGTCATAGTAAGATCCATCATGTAATTTGAACACGTCTATGTTGTTACTCTTAACTTCTATTGTGAAGTAACCCGGATACAAGTCCGATAATGGGATATCAAACTCTGCTGAGGATACGTCACTAATTGAGTAGTCCCATTCCACTCCACCAGTTGTACTACTATTCACATATAACCAGTTTGGAGAGACCACTTTAACAGCGACGTATGTTGTGTTATCGGGGTTTAATCCTTGCAACTTTACGTGAATTGATTCACCTGAAACGTAGTCATATTGTAATTTATTTCCTGATTTGTTTATTATATCCACATCGTACAATTTAATAGATGATAAGCCAATTGGCGCGTAAGTGCTGTTGACTTCAATTAATACATCTCCTGAAACTGTAGCACTCGCCATCCCCGTCGTAGCAATCAGCAGTATCAATAGAGCCGCTATTCCTATCAAACTTTTCCTACTCATACTTTCCTACCTCCTTTATCCTTTTTCCCATTCACCTTCAACTATATAAATTCTACTTTTTGGCGACTTCCCCGCCGCCACCTTATCTTTATAAAATCTTGGCATATTTAAATTTTTTGCTATTTTTGGATTATGATGGTTTGACATCATTCATTGTGGTTATCAAAGCTTTGTGGATAGCTTAACACCAATAATCGATTGTGATGGCTATCAAAACAAAAATATAATTTATCTTAGAATTCATTATTCCGAGCTATTAAATTTTTTGATATTTATGATTTTGTAATATTACATATTCCACCGAGTATAATATTTTAATGTAAATATTTAAGTATTGTTGTATAATCTCTACAAGTGTCTTAATTTCCAAAACTATTTATTAACAACTTTATTAACAACCATTTCCCTAACTCACTTTTAATCGTTATTGCTTTTTAACAACCAATTTCATCATCCACTCATTCATTAGAACGCTAATAATCCTTAAAACTCCATAAGTCAAACACAAAAAACTAAAAATTTATTTAACGAATTCGTGGAAAAACTTTTTAAAAGTTCAAAAAACAATTAGTTCTACATGGTTTCAGAATTGAAAAAGAAAATTATAGACTTGCTTGAAAAAGATAAAGAATTTCGCTATACTGTAGCTGGACTTATAGGATATGGCGAGATACTGGAAAGGTTAGATGAGCACAGTAGGAGATTTGAGGAACATGACAGGAAATTTAATGAGATACTGGAAAGGTTAGATGAGCACAGTAGGAGATTTGAGGAACATGACAGGAAATTT
>QMZC01000107.1 GCA_003662995.1 Archaeoglobales archaeon | reverse complement strand
TTACTATATCTTATAACATTTGTTAAATAAAGATTTTATAAATTTTTGTAAAATATAGTGCTGGAACATTTTTGATTGATAATATTAAATAAAAATCTTTAAAAATACAAAAAAGTGAGTATTAAAATAAACAACAACTAAGTCGAAACGATGATGAAAAAGTTTATTTACAATTTTGGCTTAAATAAAGTGTGAAAAAAGATTTAGATTCGCAAAGTAAAACAAAATATTGCCAAATTCTCGAATTAATTGGTTATCTGCCATTTAAAAGTATCTAAAAGTGATTGAAATGACAGATTATACGGCTGAACAGATAGAAGTACTTGACGACATGGAGGCTATTAGAAAAAGACCTGGAATGTACATAGGTGGGGTTGGAGTCAGAGGTCTGCATCATTTACTCTGGGAGATAGTAGATAACAGCATTGACGAAGCTTTAGCAGGCTATTGCGACCTAATCAAGGTAATAATTCATAAAGATGGATCCGCAAGTGTGGAAGATAATGGACGCGGAATACCGACAGAAATGCATGAGTTAGGAAGACCTGCTTTAGAAGTTGTTATGACAAAGTTACATGCTGGTGGTAAGTTTGATAGAAAAGTTTACAGAGTTTCTGGTGGATTGCATGGTGTTGGGTTGTCTGTTGTTAATGCCTTGTCGGAATGGTTAGAGGTGTGGGTTAAGAGAAACGGTAAAATTTACTATCAAAAGTATGAAAGGAGTAAGCCCATTACAAAGTTAAAAATAGTGGGTGAAACGCAAGAACACGGTACAATTGTGAGGTTTAAACCAGATGAAGAGATATTCGAGACAACTGAGTTTAATTATGATATTGTTGCCCAACGATTAAGAGAGTTGGCTTATCTTAACAAGGGCTTAAAGATTATACTGATTGATGAAAGGATAAACAGATATACCGAGTTTTATTCGGAAGAGGGTATTGTTGGATACGTTAAGCGATTGAACAGAAATAAAAACGTGCTTCACGATGTCATTTACTTCTCCAAGATCAAAAATGGATTGCAGATTGAGGTGGCAATTCAATTTACTGATTCTGATGTTGAAACTGTATATCCTTTCGCAAACAACATTCACACAATCGAAGGTGGGACGCATGTAGTCGGCTTTAGAGCAGGCTTGACGAGGGCTCTGAATGAATTTGGAAGAAAAAACATAAAGAAGTTCACTTCTCTGTCGGGCATTGATGTGAGGGAGGGGTTAACGGCATTGGTTTCAGTTAAAGTTCCTGAACCGCAATTTGAAGGACAAACCAAAACTAAATTGACAAATTCGGAAGTTAAAACTGCTGTAGAATCCACTGTTTATTATGAAATGTTATCTTGGTTGGAACAGCATCCAAGTGAGGCAAATAGGATAATTGAAAAGTGTTTGATGTCGAAAAGGGCGAGAGAAGCTGCAAGAAAAGCAAGAGAGTTGGTAAAAAGAAGAAACGAAATAAGTGTCACCCTACCTGGAAAGTTAGCTGATTGCTCTTCAAGAAATCCCGAAGAGAGGGAGATGTTTATTGTTGAGGGTGAATCTGCGGGAGGTTCAGCCAAGCAAGCAAGGGATAGAAGATTTCAGGCTATACTGCCTATTAGGGGTAAGATCATCAATGTTGAAAAATCGGGCATGATCAAGGCTTTAAAAAATGAAGAAATAAAATCGATAATTGCTACAATCGGTGCAGGGATAGGTAAGGAATTTGATATAACAAAAAGCAGGTACAAGAGGATTATTATAATGACAGATGCCGATGTTGATGGGGCACACATTAGAACGTTGTTGCTGACGTTTTTTTACAGATACATGAAGCCGTTGATTGAAAATGGTTATTTGTACATAGCCCAACCACCCCTTTACAGAGTAAAGAAGGGTAGGAAAACGTACTACGTTTATTCAGAAAATGAGTTACAAAATCTGCTTGAAAGGTTGGGTAATGCAGAAGTACAAAGGTACAAAGGCTTGGGGGAGATGAATCCAGAACAACTTTGGGAGACAACGATGAATCCCAACAATAGGATTTTGAATCAGGTAACGATTGAAGATGCCATTAAAGCAGAGAATCTCTTTAAAGTTTTGATGGGGGATGACGTAGAGGCGAGAAGGCAATTTATAATGGAGCATTCGAGGGAAGTTAGAAATCTTGACATTTAATGCTCAACTAAATTCCGATTACAATTCAGTGTACTTGTTGGCTTTTCCCCTAGCTTTCTCAACGGGATATCTTTGTTCGTTTTTTTCCATCTTTTTAAAAAAGGCTTGCTCCAAATCAATTTTCAAAACATCAGCTAGTAACAACAGATAAACCAACACGTCAGCAATTTCCTCTTCAATTTTATCTCTTTTTAATTTAACAATGTCATCCAACTCTTCATCAAACGTCCACTGAAATATTTCAAGCAATTCTGAAGCTTCAATAACCAAAGAAATTGCTAAATTCTTTGGAGTGTGAAACTCTCTCCAATCCCTTTCATCTCTAAATTTTGCCACCCTTTTAATCAACTCTTTCATCTAAATTTTCAACAATCCCAGCTTTTAATAATCTTGCTAAAATTATCACTCAAATCAGTCAAAAATTCAGTGAAACTAAAAAATTCAAAAACAAAAAAATAGTGATGAAGTATAATTAAGCATTAAGCAGCTGCCTTAGCCTCAGCTTCAGCTTTTCTCGCCTCTTCAGCCTCCCTTCTCGCCATCTTTGCTTTGAGGTGTTTCAACTTAATAATCGTCTCTCTATCCATTTCTTCAAGCTTAAACGTGATAAAGCGTGCAGTCTCCTCCATACTTGGGATAACTCTAAACTCCAAGGCGTTAACTCTTCTCTTAGTTCTGTCAATTTCTTCAATTAATCTCCTCAATGTGGTTTCAATTTCAGCGACTTCTAAGATTGCATCTATTAACTCTTCGTAAGCTGCAACCGCTTCATCAATTCTTGCTGTTGTGCTTAAAACACCATAGTCTCTGTCAATGACTTTCTTTCTCACTTTCTCTCTTTTAATTACTGGTACGACTACACCCATTATACTCTTCCTTTTTATCGTAAACGTTGGTGGGATTCTACAGCAAGCCAACGATATGGCTTTGACCGCCATTGCCCCATCAACGGCTATTGCTAAAGCGATTTTTTGCTGAGCCTTCTCGTATTTCTCAATCATTGAGCCGATTACTTCCTTAGCCTCTTCAAGAATCTCTCTAAATTCCATGATTAAACCGTCTCTCTTCATTTTGAGCAATGAATGCCCTCTGGTAGCCATCGCTATCCTTCTGCGCAGCTTTATTAGTTCCATTCTTGTCGGTTGTACCTCTGCCATGCTATCACCAAAAAATTAAAGGGTTTAGGCTGCCTCTTCAGCAGCTTCAGCCTGTGCTGCTTTCTTCTTGTAGGCTGGGTGGTACTTCTCAATAAACTTCTTCTCTATTTTAACCAATTCAGCCTCTGGGAGCATCGACAACAGTTCCCAGCCTAAATCAAGTGTATATTCGATATCTCTGTCCTCATACTTGCCCTGCTGCAACCACCTTCTCTCAAACTCATCAGCAAACTTCAGAAATCTTCTGTCTCTTTCTGATAAAGCCTCTTCACCAACGATGGCAACTAAGCCACGCAGATCAACACCTTCAGCATATGCAGCGTACATTTGATCGTTCCATTGCGGGTGATCATCTCTCGTCAAGCCTTCGCCGATTCCCTCCTTCATCAACCTGCTGAGCGATGGCAGAACGTTGATTGGTGGGTAAATGCCTTTAGCGTGCAATTCTCTGCTCAGAACGATCTGTCCCTCTGTAATATAACCCGTCAGGTCTGGAATTGGGTGTGTGATGTCATCAGCGGGCATCGTCAAAACTGGGAATTGCGTAATAGTCCCCTTTCTTCCCCTAATACGACCAGCCCTCTCATAATTTGTAGCCAAGTCCGTGTACATGTAACCCGGATAACCTCTTCTTCCCGGCACTTCTTCTCTAGCTGCTGAGATCTCTCTCAAAGCTTCACAGTAGTTCGTGAAGTCAGTAAGGATAACCAGAATGTGGTAGTCATACTCATAAGCCAAGAACTCTGCTGCCGTCAAAGCCATTCTCGGCGTAATCAACCTTTCAATAGCTGGATCATCTGCCAGATTTAAGAAAACAACTGCCCTCTCCAAAGCTCCAGTTCTTTCAAAGTCCTTCATGAAGTAGTGAGCCTCTTCATACGTGATACCCATAGCAGCAAACACAACAGCAAACTCCTCACCAGTTCCCCTAACCTTAGCCTGCCTTGCAATCTGCAATGCAATATCGTTGTGTGGCAAACCTGAACCACTGAAAATTGGCAATTTCTGACCTCTAACCAACGTGTTCATTCCGTCAATAGCTGAGATACCGGTCTGAATGAACTCTCTCGGATAAGTCCTCGCATACGGATTTATAGCAGCACCAATTATCTCTCTCCTTTCCTCAGGCACGATCTTGGGACCCCCATCAATCGGCTCACCCGAACCGCTTAAGATTCTCCCAAGCATGTCCTTTGAGCATGCCAATTTAACCACATCGCCAGTAAATCTGACAGCAGATGCTTTGTCAATACCTCTCGTACCCTCAAAAGACTGAACAACGACTATGTCCTTTGATGAGTCCAAAACCTGCCCTCTCCTCGTTGTACCATCTGGTAGTGTGATGATGACAAGTTCACCGTAAGCAACTGGCTCCGTTTTCTCAACGAAAATTAATGGACCGGCAACGTCCCTAATCGTTCTATATTCCTTCATTCTCCACCTCCTAACAGATTAGCCTTAATCTTCTGAACGGCATCATCCAAATACTTCTTGTAGTCTTCTTCAAACTTAGCTCTGGCAAAGTCCTCTCTTCCAGGCACGTTTTCTATTTCATCAATTGTCTTTCCAGCCTCCAATGCCTTGTAGAATGTTTCCTCCAACTCCTTGATAGCCTTCATTAAGTCATACATCTTTTGGACTGAGCAGTATGTATCAACCGGGTGGTATGCATACTGTGATAGATAAACTTCTCTTATGTATCTTGCAACTTCAAGCAAAACTCTCTGTTGGTCTGGCAAAGCATCCTTACCAACGAGCATCACTATCTCCATGAGGTTTGCCTCTTCCTGCAGCACGGTCATCATCCATGTCCTCAATTCAGACCAATCTGGCGCAACGTTATCCTTAAACCAGTCTGCAAGCGTTTCAGCATACAGGCTATAGCTCTGCAACCAATTAATAGCTGGGAAGTGCCTTCTTGCAGCAAGCTTTGAATCCAAAGCCCAGAACACCTTTACAATTCTGAGCGTGTTGACTGTTACAGGCTCACTGAAGTCTCCGCCTGGTGGTGAAACTGCTCCGACAACACTAACACTTCCAATGTCGCCAGCCAAGGTCTTAACTCTTCCAGCCCTTTCATAGAACTCTGCAAGCCTCGATGCCAGATAAGCTGGATAACCTTCCTCACCCGGCATCTCTTCCAATCTACCAGACATCTCTCTCATAGCCTCTGCCCATCTTGATGTTGAATCTGCCTGAACAGCTACATCATAGCCCATATCTCTAAAGTATTCAGCGATCGTAATTCCAGTGTAAACCGAAGCTTCTCTCGCAGCAACGGGCATGTTCGATGTGTTTGCGACTAAAATAGCCCTCTCCATCAACGGCTTTCCAGTTCTTGGGTCAATCAATTCTGGAAACTCTTCAAGAACCTCTGTCATCTCGTTTCCTCTCTCTCCACATCCAACGTAAACTATAACGTTGGAATCTGACCACTTTGCAAGCTGATGTTGCATAACAGTTTTACCAGTACCAAATCCACCCGGAATTGCTGCTGTACCTCCTTTAGCTATTGGGAAGAGTGTATCAAATATCCTCTGCCCAGTTAACAGTGGAACTTCAGGGGGTAATTTCTCTTTGTACGGCCTAGGAATTCTCACAGGCCATTCATGGTAAAGCTTTAATTCCGTTCCATTGTCTAAAACGGCTATTGTGTCCTGTGGTGTATAGCTGCCCTCATAAATTTCAGTAATAACACCACTAACGTTCGGTGGCACTAAGATCTTGTGCTCAACAACCTCTGTTTCTTGTACAGTACCGATTATGTCTCCGCCATTTACCTTATCACCCTTCTTTACCGTTGGTTTGAATTCCCACTTCTTCTTCATGTCAATGCCATCAGCCTCAATACCTCTGCCAATGAAATCTCCAGAAATCTCCTTCATCACAGGCAAAGGTCTCTGCACACCATCGTAGATTGATCTAATCAATCCCGGACCTAACTGAACGCTCAATGGTCTTCCAGTATTCTCAACCTTACCGCCAGGCCTTATCCCAGAAGTATCCTCGTAAACCTGAATCAGTACCTTGTCTCCTGCCAATCCTACTACCTCACCCATTAAACCTTCTACCAAACAAACATCATACATCCTAGCTTTCAATCCTTCAGCCACTACAAGTGGCCCTGAAACCCTATATATTTCTCCAACTTTCCCAACAGTACTTACTTCCATAGGTCAACACCTATCGCCTTTCTTATTTTATCTCTTAATTCTTCAACACTACCCGTTCCGCCAACCGAAACGAAGGTTGGCCTAACCCTTTCATCAATCTCCCTCTTTAAAGCAAGAGGGAGCTTCCTAAGATAATCTTGCCTTATAACCACAATTCCAACATCTTTATCCTCAAGCACTTTTTTAATGGCATCCACAAGTTCGTCATCGTTAGTAACATTGTACATGTTTTCAGACGGAATTCCTCCAAGACCAAAGCCAAGGTTAAAATCTGGATCACCGATCACAACCAACTTCATAATATCACCAACTGCCTCTCAATTTCCTCATTGGGTATGTTTTGCCACTTACCCCATCCAAGTATTCTAAGGTTATCTACCTCTACCTTTTTCAGCACCATGTATTGCAATACCGGAAGAATTGACAGCGGATAATTGCTTGCTTTCCTTGCAATAGCTTCAATCCACGCTTTGTCAAACTCAACCTCTATTGTTGAGAACTCTTTTTCAATTTCAACACCCTTCCAGAACCAGTAGCCTTCCAAGGATTTTGTCAATTCATCCCACGACATTGCTGCCAACTTTCTTGCTTCATCTACACTGAGCTCGTATCCATTGGGGATTATCTTGTTCACTATCTCCTCTGCCGATACATCTTCCACTTTAAGTCTGAGAATTGTCTTTATGTTTTTAATATCGACTTCCATCTTAACAAAGTCCACAAACAGCTTTAATGAAAGTTCTGCAGGCTTCAACTTTGTTATCTCAGTATAGTATATCTTGAAAAGTTCGTCTTCTATCTCACTTATTGGTACGGTTCCATACTTTGAAAGTGGTTCGTTGTACGGTGTACCTTCAAAAGCCTTAACAATCTCTTCAGGCTCTTTCATTATTAGATTCTTATAAAACTCTAAGTCCCTCTCACCTGCAGCAACTATCGTTTCTTCAATTTCCTCAGGTGTGGCGTTTGCAACCTTCCCTCTTAGTATGTTTATCAGATTCCATATGTCCCACTTCCTTAAATACTGTATCAACAGTTCCTTAGCTAAGCCAAAAGACACTCTCACAATTTTGCTATAAGTCCTTGAAAGGTTCAAATACAAAGCATAATCGAGCAATCTAGGACCAGAATATCTGTATGCCAATTCATCAATCTCCTTCTTGTATTCAGTCTCTTCCAGATACCTCACTATCTCATTGAATTCCATGTTCAGTAACTTTCTAAACTCCTCCTTTGGAATTAGCTTTCTCTTCATCACTTTTGTCCTTGCAACTATGTAAGCCCAAGTAGCGTTTTTCCCTATTAGCATTTTAATCACCCGAACAGTATCTTCGAAACATCACTCATCTTTTGCTCATATACTTGTGTTAGAAGTTCGTCAAAGGTTAGGTTTAGCCTCACCTCCCTATCGGGACTTTCCAAAATTACACCGCCCAGACAGTTGACATTGCCTCCGTACTTTAAATCCTTGTCAATACCGCTTATAACTTCCTTGACCACCTCTTCGTCATCTTTGTTGGAATAAACCACCATTCCTGATTCGGCATTTTTCTTGAGTAGTATTTCCAACAATTTTTTCTTCTCCCCTGCATCCATCTCCTTTATTTTCTGCCTTGTAAGCTCAAAAACAGTCTCTAATAACTCCTTTTGCTTGTTCAACAACAACCTCTTCATCTCCAGGTTTACACTTGAAACCTCCTGCCTTCTTAGTCTGTCAGCCTCTTTTTCAGCCTCTTCTCTCGCTTTTTTGAGTATCTCCTCAGCTTCAGCCTTAGCTTCAGCTATTATTTGTTCGGATTCCTTCCCAGCCTCTTCCATCAGCTTTTTTACCTGCTCTTCTCCTTTCTGATAAATTTCCTGAATTATGCTTTCCAGCGGCATAATCACACCTTCAGCCGTAAGCGAACATCAGTATGAAGCTGATAACCAATCCGAAGATAACAATGGTTTCTGGAATGACTGTGAATAGCAAACCCAAGCCAAGGAAACCTCTGTCCTCTGCAATAGCTCCTACTG
>QMZC01000106.1 GCA_003662995.1 Archaeoglobales archaeon | reverse complement strand
TCCTGGCAGCATGGAATCTACAGCAAGGAGAGATGGTGATGAGTGGATACTGAATGGGACAAAGACGTGGATTACCGAAGCGGACATTGCTGACATAGCCATTGTTTGGGCTAGGGATGTTGACGATGGAAAGATTAAGGGTTTCATAATAGAGAAAGGTATGAAAGGCTTTTCCCAACACGCATTGACAAAGAAGGGATCGATGAGGGCTGGTGGAGTTGGCGAGTTGGGCATGGTCAATTGCAGGGTGCCTGAGGAAAACAGACTGCCAAACGCTGTTGGTTTAAGAGCAGCTTTAAGCTGTTTGGATCAGGCAAGATACGGCATTTCTTGGGGTGCGATTGGTGCAGCTATGGACTGTTTTGAGACAGCTTTGAATTATACAAAACAAAGAAAGCAGTTTGGTGCTCCTTTGGCATCATTCCAACTCGTTCAGGATAAACTCGTAAAGATGCTGATTGAGATTACAAAAGGACAGTTGCTGTGTTGGAGGTTGGCAAAGCTGATGGATGAAGGTAAAGCTACTCCAGAACAAATATCGCTTGCAAAGAAGAACAACGTTAGGGTTGCTAGGTATTGCGCTAGGACAGCAAGAGAATTGTTGGGAGCTAATGGCATAAGCTTAGATTACTCACCAATAAGACACATGGCAAACATCGAATCTGTATATACGTATGAGGGGACAGACGACATCCACACGCTCATCCTTGGTAGGGCTATAACCGGAATACAAGCTTTTAGAAGGGAGTTGATTGTAAAGTAGTTTGTAAGTAACAAGTGGTGTTCATGAAGAGAAAACCGCTTGAGGGCTACTTGGTGTTAGAGTTAGGACAAGCAGTTGCAGGACCTTACATTGGTACTTTGCTTGCCGATTTGGGTGCTAATGTCATACACATCGAAAGGCCAGGTGTAGGAGATTTGGCAAGGTATTGGATTCCAGTTAGAGACGACTTGGGATTTTACTTTGCGGTCGTAAACAGGAATAAGAAATCGATGACTTTGGATTTGAAAAGTGAGAAGGGTAAGGAAATCTTCTTCAAACTTGCAGAGAAGGCTGATGTGATAATCGAGAATTTCGTGCCGGGAGTTGTGAAGAAGCTTGGCGTTGATTATGATAGTGTAAAAAAGGTAAATCCAGACATCGTTTACTGTCACGTCTCAGGATTTGGACAAGATGGACCATACAAAGATAGACCTGCATTCGACCAAGTTTTGCAGGGTGAGGCTGGTATAATCAGCTATACCGGCACAAAGGAGACGCCTTGTAAGGTGAACGTACCAGTTACTGACTTATTGGCAGCTTTGTATGGAGTTTATGCTGTTTTGGTTGCATTGCTGCACAGGGAAAAGACTGGGGAGGGGGTGGAGCTAGACATCTCGCTTTTCGACTGCTCTGTAACTCTGATGCTAAACCTGATGAACATGGTTTTAATAGAAGGAATGACGGATGAAGAGCTGAGAATGGGCTCTAAATACTTCTTAGCAACGCCATACGAGCCTTACCCTGCTGGTGATGGTAAGCTTGTAAACATCGTGGTTGCGACGGAATGGCACTGGAAGGCGTTTTGTAAGGCAGTGGGCTTAGACAACATAGTTGATGACCCAAGGTTCGCAACGAATCAAGCAAGGTTAAAGAATAGAGAGGAATTGGAAAAGATAATCGTTGAAAAGTTGAAGGAAAAAACGAGGGATGAATGGATAAAGATACTGCTCGAGGCTGGGGTTCCGGTTGGGGCAGTTAACACGATTCAGGAAGTGATTGAGCATCCACAAACGAAACATAGAAAGGTTGTAGTTGACGTAGAATACCCGGGCTTAGGAAAGATCAAAATGTTCAACAACCCAGTAAAGTTTTCAGAATTTGAAATTGATGTTACAAGACCACCAAAGCTTGGGGAGCATACTGATGAAATTCTTAAATCGTTGGGATATTCAGATGAGGAAATTCAGGAATTAAAAAATGAAAAGGTTGTCTGAGAATGTGTAGAGTAAATTTGTATATATCGCACTTAAAAATTTTTCAAATTGTGAGAAAAGCAAAAAATCGAAAATACCAAAATTTTTTTATTGTACTTTTTAATTGTGAACAATGTTTGAGAGGTTTGAGGAGGTGGAAATGTGTATAAAAAACTGGTTGTATTGGCAGCAATATTTTTGGTCGTATTTCTTGCAGGCTGTGCACAATAGCCAAAGCCAACACCTACACCAACAGCTACCGGTGAGGCAGTAAAAACCGAAACACTATATTTGGGAGCACCAATTAGCTTGTCTGGTAAATTCTCAAAAGAAGGACAGATGTCCCTTTGGGGAATGCAAGTAGCCATTAAGTGGATTAACGATCAAGGTGGTATAAAAGTTGGAGACACTGTTTACAAACTTGATCTTAAGTACTATGATGATGAATCCAAGAAGGAGACCGTACAAAGCTTGGTTGAAAGACTTGCAACTGTTGATAAGGTCAAATTCGTATTAGCCCCATACAGCTCAGGTTTAACGCTGGCAGCAGCACCTATTGCTGAGAAGTATGGGGTTTTGATGAACAGCCATGGTGGTGCAAGTGATTATATCTTTGAACAGGGTTATTACTACGTCGTACAAACTCTAAGCCCAGCAAGCAAGTATCAGACTGGATTCCTAGACATGGTGCACAAGCTCGATCCGAATGCCAAGAGATTAGCATTAGTTTATGAAGACAAGGAGTTCTCTAGAGCAGTACACCAAGCAGCAAAGAAGTATGCTGAAGAACTAGGATTTGAGATAGTATATGAAAAGACGTATCCTGCCGGAACTTCAGACTTATCACCGATACTCAATGAGCTTAAAGCAACAAATCCAGACGTTATCATTGGCGGTGGACATTTTGCTGATGGACAACTCTTAGCTAGCCAGTTGGCTGAGCTCAAAATTGACGTGAAGGCTATCTCGATTCTTGTTGCACCAGCATTGCCGGCATTTTACGAAGCCTTGGGCACGAACGCTGAAGGTATTTGTGCTCCCGCTCAGTGGGAGGTCGGAGTTAAGTACAGCCCAGACGTTGCCAAAGAACTTGGCTTTGAATGGTATGGACCAACACAGGATGAATTCATGAAGTTGTTCAAAGAGATTGCTGGAGAAGACAAGACACCAAGCTATCATGCTGCTGAAGCAGCAGCAGTTTTGTCATACGCAAAGGCTATTGAAAAAGCTCAAAGCCTTGACCCAGCAAAGGTTAGGGAGGCTATGAATGACTTGGGGTTCATGTGCGTCTATGGTATGTGGAAGATTGACCCTGAGACAGGAAAGCAAGCGGGACATGAGATGGTTATAATACAGTGGCAGGGAGGAGAGAAGAAAATAGTGTGGCCTACTGCAGCAGCAAACTCCGATCCATGCTATCCGATTCCGAGTTGGGATGAAAAGAGCGCAGGTAAAATCTGTGGAACTTAAATTTTTTAATTTTTTATAAGGTGATCCAATGGCTTTTTTCGAGCAGTTAGCTTCAAATCTGATATACGGCATGTTGCTTGGAGGGGTCTATGGACTGGCAACAATGGGCTTAAGTCTAATCTTTGGTGTATTGAGAGTGGTTAACGTGGGGCATGGGGCATTTATAATGCTTGGAGCATTCACTGCATTCTGGATGTTTACACTCTACTCAATTCCCCCTATTGCATCAATAGTCATGGCTCTTGTAATAGGTCTTGCATTGGGCTACCTGATATTTATGTCTGTCATGAGAAGACTTCTCGATGCACCTGAGCTTTCAACATTGCTGGCGATGTTTGGCATAGGGATATTTATTGAGGAGCTTGCAAAGTTCTTTTGGGGACCAGACTATGTGGGGTATAGCTGGAACATAGGTGGAATATCATTTCCTATAACCGAAATTCCCTTTACTAAAATTTGTGCTTTTATTTCCAGTATAATTATTGCCGCCCTACTTTACATCTGGTTTCAGCGAACAAAACTCGGAAAGGCAATTCGAGCTGTGGTTGAGGACAGAGAAGGTGCAATGGTTTGTGGAGTTGATGTAAATAGAATTTACGCCTTAAGCTTCGCTTTAGGCATCGGACTTACGGTTTTGAGCGGGGTCCTTGTAACTCTGTTTACTCCAGTGGGAATCAACGTTTACATGGGCGGGGATTACACGTTAAAGGCATTTGTTATTGCTGTTTTAGGAGGGTTAGGTTCTCCGTGGGGTGCGTTTTATGCTGGTTTTATATTCGGTTTACTCGAAAATGGCTCTTACACTTTGTTAGGTTTAATTCCAGGTGTTGAACCTTTTGGTCTTACGAGATTTGTAAGTTTTGCAGGTTTGTTGGTAATATTACTTGTCAAACCAACAGGGCTACTTGGGGGTGAATGATTTGCGAAGATACAAACCTCTACTGCCAGTATTTGCAATATATGTAATTCTTTTAATAATTGGAGCAACAACGCCCGGTCTTTGGCAACCTATAATGTTCATTATGTTTTATATTGGAATCGGGGTTGCTTTAAACAACTTTCTTGGACTCACAGGATACGTTGATTTTGGATATGTCGCTTTTCTTGCAATGGGTGCGTATGGAATGGCAGTAGCACTAAACTACTTCACTGAATTGGGTTTTGGTGCTGTTGCACTTGGTTTCTTTCTGGCATTACTGTTTTCAGCCCTACTTTGCATTGCTGTTGGAGGGGTAGCATTAAGATTGAGGGGAGCATATTTTGCGATAGCAACGATAGGTGTCAATGAGGGTTTGAGGTACTTAATCGAAGGTGCAAGGATATGGGGTGGTTCAGAAGGCATAGTCCTTTCGGGGAAATTAAGGAAAGCTTTTGGTCCAGACTTTGCAAACTACCTATCAACGTTTGTTGCGGATGTGTGCCTAATTATAGTTATCTTTGTAGCCTCAGTAATTACGATATATTTGATAAATAGCCGGGTAGGATATGCCCTATTGGCATTGAGAGAGGATGAAGACGCGGCTAAAGTTGTGGGCATCAATGTTACAAAGTACAAGTTAATTGCCTTTTTCACAAGTGCTGCCATTGGCTCTCTTATTGGTGCATCCGCTTGGACGTTAAAGCTAACCTATGTTTTTCCAGAGGATGTGTTTTTTATACATTACACAGTTGAGGCAATAGTAATTGTTATGTTGGGCGGTGCTGGCACACTTTTAGGACCTGTAATCAGTGGGTTGATATATGGGGCGTTGAAGTACTACCTTTCAGTGATCTTACCAGGCTTCCAGTTACTTGCGTTTGCACCTCTGCTTATCATCATAGTTGTTGCGTTTCCAGACGGAATCGTTGGATACGTCAGAAAAAAGCTGAGGGGGAAATCACTTTTTGAATACATCAGGTAGGTGGTAACATGGTACTACTCAGGCTTGAGGGTGTTACAAAGAGGTTTGGTGGTTTAGTTGCAGTCGATCATGTGGACTTAGAAGTTAATGAGGGTGAGGCAGTCGGTATTGTGGGGCCGAATGGAAGTGGTAAAACAACTTTATACAATATTATCAGCGGTGTTTATTTGCCCGATGAGGGAAAGGTGTTTTTTGAAGGTAATGACATTACAAAACTGCCACCCCATGAAAGAACACCCCTAGGTTTAGCAAGAACGTTTCAGATTCCCCGTCCCTTTGGTGCAGCAAGTGTTAAGGAGAACGTTGCAATAGGGGCAATGTTCGGAAGGGCTAAGGCTAATGTTGATGAGGCAATGAAAATGGCCGATGAATACCTAGAGCTTGTCGGAATGTATGAATTGGTGAATAAAGAGGCTAAGCTTCTAACACCATTAGAAAAAAAGCTCATGGAATTGGCGAGAGCACTGGCAATGAAGCCCAAGTTGTTGTTGCTTGATGAACTTATGGCTGGAATGAATCCGAACGACATAAACAGGATAATTGAACTGGTTAAAAAAATTAAAGTTAAAGAGAACATAGCGGTTGTTTCAATGGTTGAGCACTTGATGCACGCAATCACGCAATTTGCCGAAAGGGTTGTTGTTATGCACCAAGGAAAAAAGTTAATCGAAGGACCAACAATGGAGGTTTTGAACGATCCAAAGGTTATTGAAGTTTACCTTGGAAAGAAGATGGTAATTGAAGGGTATGAAGGGTGAGCTAAATGGAGATGCTGTTTGTTAAAGATTTAGAATCGGGATACGGAGAGATGCAGGTCCTTTGGGGAATCAACCTCAAAGTTGAGAAAGGCAGCATAACAACCATACTTGGACCCAATGGTGCAGGAAAAAGCACAACACTGAAGACCATCTTTGGAATGATCAAGCCGTGGAAGGGTGTTGTGGAATTTAAGGGAGAGGATGCAACAACACTCCCACCCCACAAAAAAGTAGAGGAGGGAATAACGATGGTACCCGAGGGCAGGCATTTATTTCCAAACATGACTGTGGAGGAGAACCTCGTATTAGGCGCTTATACTAAAAGGGCAATGGATGCTCTAGACAAATCGCTCGATTTGGTGTATTCTCTCTTTCCGGTTTTAAAAGAGAGATCAAGGCAGAAAGCTGGAACTTTAAGCGGTGGTGAGCAACAAATGGTTGCGATTGCTAGGGCATTGATGACCAATCCAGAATTAATATTGATGGATGAACCCAGCCAAGGTTTGGCTCCAAAACTGGTTGCAGAGGTGTTTGACACCGTATTAAAATTGAGAGAGGAGGGATTAACAATATTGCTCGTTGAACAAAATGTATATGCATCTCTAGAAATCTCAGATTATGCTTATATATTGAATGAAGGTAGGGTTGCTGTTGAGGGCACAGTTGATGAGATTAGAGAATCTGATGAGGTAAAGAGGGCATACGTTGGTGTTTGATGTAAAATGCAGAATTAAGAAAAGTTTTATTGTTTAATCAAAACAGGGAATTATGATTGATGAAGCCATACAAATCGGCAAAAAACTTGCCTTTTACAGACTAATTGATGGGGCAAGCGGAAATCTAAGTTTCAGAACAAATGGAGAAATCGTTATAACAAAGACTGGAGTCATGCTTGATGAGTTGAATGATGAATCGTTTGTGAAGGTTAAGATTGGGGAAAGAAATGAGGCGGCTTCGAGCGATCTGATCGTTCATGAGAAGATATATGAAAAGACGAATTACAAGGCTGTTTTGCATTGTCACGGTATATACAACGTAATTTTGTCTTTGAAATCAGATGAAATAGTGCCAGTTGATTTAGAGGGTAGAATGTACATAGGTAAACTCAAAGTTGTTGACGGTGTTTTTGGGAGCGAAAGCCTAGCCAACACGATCGCTGATGAAGTAAGTAAGAGGGGTATGGTGGTGGTAAGAGCCCATGGAATTTATGTGGCTGACAAAAATTTAACGGAAGCTTTCAAAAAAGCTGCCTACGCAGAACACTCGTGTGAAATTTTATATAGGCTTGGAGATACTTGGAGATAAAAAGAGGTAAAAGAGGTAAATTAATTGAAAAAACCATAATGGGTTTACCGAAACGTATTTATTCTGCTATAATTAAGAAATTGGGAATGGCTGTCATACAGTTTCTTGGAGGATGCAGGGAAGTGGGAAGGTCGGCGATAGCAGTTGACTCTATCATACTGGATTATGGAATGAAACCTTCTGAACCACCGGAGTTTCCGTTAAACGGTGTTTCACCATCAGCAATTATGATTTCACATGGGCATCTGGATCATGTTGGTGTGGCACCAAACCTCATGGATTTTGATCCCAAGGTTTATATGACCCCACCAACGTCAGATTTATCATACATACTCTTAAAAGATTCGATGAATCTAATGGACTTATCATTATACTCAAAAAGGGAGTTCAGGCAGTTTGAAAGCAATACGATTGAAGTTGAGTACAACGAGCCATTCATCGTGAACGGATGGGAAGTTACATTTTTCGATGCAGGCCACATTCCGGGAAGTGCTAGCATTCATTTATCAAAGGATGTTAACGTACTATATTCAGGGGACATTAAGCTTGAAGAAACAAGGTTGCTTGAAAAAGCAGACACGAACTATCCTGAGACGGACATAGCAATCATTGAAAGCACGTATTTTGGTGTGGAACATCCTGACAGAAGAGAGTTGGAAAGAGCTTTTGTTGAAGCCGTTATTGACACACTTGATGTTGGGGGGCATGCAATAATTCCAGCATTCGCTGTCGGAAGAACTCAAGAGGTTTTGATGATTCTGGAAAAGCATGGCATAACGCCGTATGTGGATGGGATGGGCAAAGAAGTTGCCAAGATTCTTGAGAGATATCCCGATTACTTGAGGAGCGCGAAGGGATTGAGAAGGGCGTTGAAAAAGGCAATCCCTGTCCAGTGGAGAAAGAGGGAGGATGTTTTAGAGGAGCCGTCCGTAGTGGTAACTACTGCTGGAATGTTAAATGGAGGTCCAGCTTTGTTCTACATCTCAAGGTTGTACAACGATGAGAAGTCGAGAATTTTACTAACTGGCTATCAAGTTGAAGGTACAAACGGTGAGATGGCTTTGCAGAGAGGGATTATCAACTTGGGAAACAAGACTGTTCAATTAAAAATGAAGGTTGAGCAGTACGACTTCTCAGCCCATGCGGATGACAGACAACTTAAAGAGTACGTTGACAGAGTTGTGGATAGAGGCGTAGAAGTGATATTTGCTGTGCATGGCGAGAACACTGAGCAATTTGCAGAATGGATAAGGCACGAAATAGGAATAGAAGC
>QMZC01000105.1 GCA_003662995.1 Archaeoglobales archaeon | reverse complement strand
CTTTAAAATACCATCTTCATCAACAACGTAGCCTTCAACAATCAACCAATCTAGGTTAAATTTTAAGCTGGAAATCAGTAAGTTCAATTCCTTCTTTAACTCCTCTCTTGTTTTACCTTCACCAATATGGGCAATGATCTTTCTTCTAATTGGATTGAGTGAAGTTTTAAATAGCTTCCTTAATTCGTCAGTATCTTTTACTCTTGCCATTATAGCTCAACCTCAAAACCCGCAGAAGTCAACAAACTAATCAAAGCCTCCCTAATTCCTACATACTTTCTCTCTTTGAACAACGGCTTGCACAGCTTGACATTCAACTCTCCGTTCAACAGCTTCACAGCAAAAGCCATGCACGTTTGCTCCCCACACTCCTTACAGTTTGTTTTTGGCAAGTAATTGTAAACGTCCATTACACTAACCGTAATCTTCTCTTTAGGTTTTGAAACGTCAATTTTATCTTTCTCCTTATACGCTCTTTCCACAATTTTTTCAATTTCTTTTAAGGTCTGCATTGCTTCATCTTCATCCTTAGTTTGTGTCATTGCCACAAAACCGTCAGAGTGTATTGTTATAATTCTAACTCCTTTTTTGTACGTTATCCAACCCATCTTTTTGTTGTAAGATGAATTTGGTATGAGCCAAGCAACGTATGGCATCATTTCTTTGAAATCGTCTTTTACGTCTATCTTTCCTATTACTCTAATCTTGTTGGGGTCGGCAATGCAGGGCAAAATCTCCTTTATCTCCGCCATACTTAGTTTTTACTTTAAAACCTATTTTATAGTTTCGGTTTAAAAAATAAACTTTAAGAAACTTACTATAAGGTCATAAGGATTTAATCATCCCCGCTTCTCTCAACTTATCTTTAAATTCTCTTGGGATTTCCAAAGCCCTCCAGTTCTTCAAGTCCATCCATATTACTACTAAATAACCTTCAGCAGCCTTTCTATTCGTTGTTAAATTGTGAATCTCAAAATTGTACCTCAACGTTTTATTTCTGATTTCTCCAATCTTAAGCCTGACTTCAACCTCATCTCCACACCTTATTGGAGATAAATATCTGCATTTAGCCTCAAGTCTTGGAAATCCGAATCCTGCCTTTATTATCTCATAAAAAGACTTTCCCAAGCTTCTTATGAACTCCTCCTCTGCTTTTTCAACATACCTGAAGAAGTTGCTGAAGTGAACAACACCAGCCATATCCGTCTCAGAGAAATATGCATGGAATTTGTGTTTGAACATGATATCACCTACAATTTACTCCTCCTATGGTCTTTGTGCGTTTTCCCAGCGATAAACGAACTCATTCTATCGATTTTAATGTTGTGCTTATTCATCCACTTTAAAAACTTGTTATTCTCTTCCATCGCCTCCTTTAAACCTTTAAACCTAACGATTATGCATAGGTTGTATTCGCTCCCCACAATTTCAAAGACGTTCTCAACATAATCCATTTTGTTTAAGTGGTCAATCAGCTTTGCCAATCCCTCTTGATCGTTGTGTAAAGCTATCAACACAACCCCTATTGTGTCCAAGCCAATCTTTTTATAATCAACAACCCAGACACCCTTCTTCATTTCTTTTATGTAGCCATTTTCCTCAAGCACTTTCATTCTGTTATACACTGTCTTTGTTGAAATTTCAAGCTGTTCAGCAATCTCCTCTTGAGTTTTGTTATTCATCAGACCTTCGATAATTCGGATGTTTATCTCATCTAGTAATTCTGATTCATCGAATGATTGTTTAATCATAGTTCTATTTGATTGCATTAAATTTAATTAAATTTTCTATTATTTCGAAATTGTTAAGTACGGTTTGGATAACATCTGCCATGAATATTCAAAATGTCGTTGTTTTTGGAGCGGGCACGATGGGGCATGGGATTGCTGAGATTTCTGCATTAGCAAATTACGATGTAACAATCGTTGATGTTGATGAAGATGTAATTAAAAAAGCTCTACAAAAAATCGAGTGGAGTTTGAAGAAGCTTGAAAGCAAAGGTAAAATTGGGGATTATAAGGATGTGCTGAGCAAAATAAACACGACAACTGATGTTAATGCAGCTAAAGATGCAGACTACGTTATTGAGGCTATTGTGGAGAAGTTTGAGATTAAATCGGAACTTTTCAGAAAGTTGGACAAGATTGCTAAACCGGAATGCATATTTGCCACAAACACCTCAACATTGCCAATTTCTGAATTGGCGAAGGCAACAAATAGAGAAGACAGGTTTATTGGATTGCACTTCTTCAACCCACCAACGTTGATGCCTTTGGTTGAGATAATAAAAGGTGTAAAAACGAGCGATGAGACGCTTGAAGTAACAAAGTCGTTTGCCAAAAGCATCGGCAAGGATTTTGTTGTAGTTAAGAAAGACGTTCCCGGATTTTTGGTTAACAGAATAAACCTTAGAGTTTTTATTGAGGCTACAAGGTTGGTTGAGGATGGTTTTGATATTGAAGAGGTTGACGCTACTGCAAAGTATCGTTTGGGGATGCCCATGGGAATATTCGAGGTTATAGACTTCAGTGGTATTGATGTCGTTTATTATGCAAGTAAGGTGATGAAGGCGAGGGGCTTTAACTTCGTCGAGAGCAAGTTAATAGAGGAGAAGTTTAAGGCTAAGGAATTTGGAATGAAGGTTGGTAAGGGGTTTTACGACTATCCAAAGGCTGGCTACTTTAGGGTTAAGGTTAGGCGTGACAAAGCGTACAGAATCTCACCTGTCAAGCTAATGGCTCCAGCCATTAACGAGGCTGCATGGCTTATAAGAAACGATGTTGCAAGTAAAGAGGACATAGAGAAGGCTATGAAGCTCGGCATGAACTACTCCATAGGCTTGCTTGAAATGGCAGACAACTTTGGTATTGATAGGGTTGTAAATGCATTGAATGAAAAAGCAAAAGAGAAGGGTTTTGATGAGTACAAGCCTGATGAACTGCTTTTAAAGATGGTTGAAGAAAACAAATTAGGCAAGAAGAGTGGTGAGGGATTTTTTAAGTGGAAGTTTAAAAAACAGTGTTTTGGTTACATCAGCTATGAAAAGAGAGACAAGACAGCTTGGATTGTGATGGAAAGGGAAGAGAAGCTTAACGCCTTGGATAGGGAGATGTGGGATGGATTGCATAAAGCGTTGAACAAGGCTGAGAAGGATGAGGACGTTAGTTATCGTTATCACTGGTAAAGGCAAGGCTTTCCTCTGCAGGAGATGACATAGCGGAGATGTTCTCTTGGAAGGGTTTGGCTGATGCGAGGGACTTCTTTGAAAAAGTTGCTTTGCCAGTTGTTGAAAAGATCATTAGTTGTGAAAAACCGATAATCTCAATTGTAAATGGGCTAGCTTTTGGTGGAGGCATGGAGTTAAATCTGCTGTTTGACATAGTTATTGCTTCCAACAACGCCACGTTTGCTGTACCAGAAGCAGGAATCGGGGCGTTACCACCAATAGCCTCAAGTTTAGGCGTTGCCTTGTATGGAAAAAGGCTTGTTGAGTTCATACTGACAGGTGAAACTTTGGAAGCTGAGGAGGCTAAGGAACTTGGGATTGTTAACTTAGTGGTTGATTCAGAGCAGCTTGAGGATGTTGCGATGGAGTATGCGGAAAAGATTGCCTTATCAGCACCAAGATCGATCTCCTCAATCAGAAAGGTCTTTGCTGAGGTCTATTCAACATACAGCTTACCGTTTAAGGTGGCGATGAGGGAGATTCTGCTATTAACGCAACTTGAAGACTTTAAGATTGGATGTGGGGCTTTTGTTAAGAAAAAGAAGCCTGAGTGGAGGAACAGATAATGAACTTCGAACTTAATGAAGAGCAGAGGTTGCTAAAGAATGCTGTTAGAGAGTTTGCTGAGAAGGAGATAGTACCCTACGCAAGGAGTTACGATGAAAAGAAAGAGTATCCTTGGGAGATATTTAGAAAGGCTGCTAAATTGGGGTTTATAGGAATAGATATGCCGGAGGAGTACGGTGGGGCTGGAATGGAATACGTAAACGTTGTCATAGTAGCTGAAGAGTTGAGTAGGGCAGATAGCAACGTAGGCTCAGCTGTAGCATCTTCAGTTTTGGGCTGTCCAATGTTGAAGTATTTTGGCAATGAAGAACAAAAGGAAAAATACCTCAGATCAGTTTTAGAAGGAAAAACAACGTCTGCCATAGCAATTACAGAACCTGATGCTGGAAGTGATGTGAATGCAATTAAAACTAGGGCTGAGAAAGTAGATGATGGATGGGTTGTTAATGGGACGAAGACTTTCATAACCAATGGCAGTATTTCCGATTGGATAATTTTGATTGCCAAAACGTCGGATATCAAACCGGATTATAAAGGCATGTCTGCTTTCGTTGTCGAGACGGATTGGGAAGGTTATGAGGCAAAACCAATTCAAAAGATGGGGCTAAATTGCCACGACACTGCCGAAATTTTCCTCAAAAATTTGTTCATCCCAGAAAACAACTTGGTTGGTAAGTTAAATGCAGGTTTCTACCAATTAATGCATTTCTTTAACGAGAGCAGGATTTTAGTTGGAGCTATCCAACTTGGCATGGCAATAGGAGCCTACGAACGAGCCTTAGACTACGCAAAGCAGAGAAAAGCTTTCGGCAAACCATTAATCGAACACCAAGCAATCCAATTCAAACTAGCAGACATGTGGACAGAGATAGAGGCAGCCAAGTTATTGGCAATAACCTTTTCTCTAACTTTTTTTAATCTTCAGTTTTTAATTGAATACATAAATTCCATATCAAGTGGGGCAAGAGTGGTCTTCATAGGTGGGTGGAAAGCTATTGTCCTACAGGAACTCTTCTACGTTTTGTGGTGCATTCCCATCTATCCTTTCGCATGCTCAATAATCATCTCGATCTACGATTCAAGGAAGGATTTGTCAAAACTGGAGAACAAGTTGCTTGTAGCTATTGGCTTGATCTTTTTCAATCCCTTTGTAGTCCCATGGATTTTAGCAGCGATAATAGTTCTGTTACTCAGGATTAAATGGATGATTTGAGAAGATGGCAATCGCGATACGACAGTCACGATCCACTTCCACCATCCTGAAGGATGAAGTTCAGCCTTGGATGCAGAAGCTCTCAGTAAAGCATGAGCGATGCATCATCAGTTGTAGCACGATTATTCATTGAGCGCAGCAAATACGAGCTAGGAGACAAAGATGGAAGAAAAGTTCCAGAGTGGAAGATAAGCATATACAAGCAGTGGTCGAAAGGTTACAGAGGGGTAAAAGTGAGAGACCTACCAGACTGGTTCTTACCAGCCCACATCGCTCTCTTCACGGTTATGAGCGTTGCCTATGTGCTGATAGCCTCGCTAATCGTCGGCGAGTTAATTTTTCTAAACGCAGAATACACCCAACTTTCCATTCCAATTGTGGTTTTCTACCACTTCATAACAGACTTTGAGGGATGGAGGAGGATTTTAACAAATCCAAAGGCTTTGTACTATAGCCTCATTTATTCTACTACATGTTGCACTCTGGTTTACAATGATGTAGATTGGAGTCTATCCGAGTCTTCGTGAATTGTTCATTCTTAGAAGGTGAGCGAATGGGTGAGCGGGTTAAAAAATTGGGTAGAAATCCGTTATTCGTCGGAATGGTCGCATCGCTATTTATGTTCGCACGAACGGTAAACAATATTATTAGTGTTTAAAGGGATGTATCCGACAGGGTCAACTGTAATTCTTTTGGTAGTGTATGTCATTCTGGCTATCGTCTTTGCTTTGATTTATATGAAAGCATGGACTAGAGAGTGGTATCTCATGGGTATAAAGCAAAAAAAGTTGTAAGCTTGTAAAAAGAGAGGATGTGTACCTTAAGAATAACTCTCGCCAAGTATTATGGAGCCTTGATAACCAACGATGACATTTGGATGTATATTTTGTTTATAATTTTTGATTTTTAAAAGTACTTTGTTCAATTTTCTACTTTTTTTAGCTAAATATTAATATAAGTAGTTTTTATTACAAATATATAAACTTAATATTTTGGTAAAGTTCTGGAGATTTGAACTTTTGGAATTATTAACTAAATTTAGGCCACTAAATTAATGTTTAATAATTAAGAATGTGAGAGCTTTAAATAGCTAAAGAAAATCGGAAAGCATTTAGTTTAGAAAGTAAAAATAGCAAACTTTAAATATATTGTAATGTGCTGTTATAGTGGTTATTTAACAACAAATGCGGGGGATAACCATGGAAAAAACAGAGATTCTTGAAAAAATTAAAGAGGCTGAATTGAAGGTTGAAGAAAATGTCAATTCTGCCGAAGAGAAGAAGAAAAACACTATTCTTGAAGCAAAGTTGAAGGCTAGAGAGATTATTGAAGACGCCCAGAAGGAAGCTGAAAAAATAAAGGCAGACATTATTGAGAAAGCTAAGGCAGCAATTGAAAAAGAGAAGGAGGAGATTAAGCAAAGTAGAGTTAAGGAGATAGAAGCTTTTGAAGCTAAGGGGAAAGAAAACTTGATGAAGGCTGTTGAGATGTTGTATAGTGAATTTGTAGGGATGGTGGAGCATGTTTAAGCCTGTGAAGATGGTTAAAATCTCGGTTGTCGGACCGAGAGACCAGCTTGAGGCAGTGTCTGAAACACTCCACGAGATGAACCTTGTGCACGTCGAAGATCCAGTGGAAGAAGAGTACTTCAAGCTTGGTGAGCCATTGGAAAAGGCATCTGTAGTATCAAAAGGACTCGTACAGCTCAGAAGCTTTCTATCGTATCTACAACTTGAGCCAGAAACGTTTGATCTGAAGAGAAAGTACAAAGTTGAGGAATTGGCAAGGCAGGTGGATGAGAAACTTGAGGAGTACAGCAAACTAATAGGCGCAAAGATCGACGAGATAAGGTCTTTAACTGATAGAAGAAGAGCTTTGGAAGATGAGTTGGCAGCGATTGAACCTTTAAAGGAATTGGGTATTCCACCAAGGCTACTAAGAGATTATAGAACGGTAAAGTGCTTTGTTGGAATACTAAAAGCAGATCCAACACACAGGCTCAAAGAAATTACAGATGAGTTTGAAATAATCTTAAAAGACAGGAAAAAAGAGTACATAGCAGCAGTAATTGTAAAAATAGAATATGCTGACGAATTCTTTAGGGTCTTGCAAGAGTTTGGATTCAGAGAGATTACAATTCCTGACATTGAGGACTACGATGCAAGAATCAAGGAAATAGAGAGTGAAATTGAGCAAATGGAGAACAGGAAGAGCGTGTTGGAGTCGGAGATCGAAGAAATTAAGGCAAAAGAAGCCGAATTGATGATGGCGTTGGAGGAGTATTTGAGCATAGAACTTGAGAAATCTGAATTACCACTAAAAACGCTGGTTTCGAAGTATGCGTTTATTTTGATGGGGTACATTCCGGAAAAAGAATACGAAAGGGTGAAACAGCAGATTGAGGGAGCTACACAGGGTAAAGTGGTTGTTGAGAAGTTGGAAGGTGGGGAAGACATCGAACCACCAACCATGTTGAGTAACCCCGGACCGGCTAAGGACTTCGAATTGTTCACGACTTTGTTTGCCATACCTAAATACAAGGAGTTTGATCCCACTGCAGTTATTACGGTATTCTTCCCTGTGTTTTTCGGATTGATGCTTGGTGATATCGGCTATGGATTGTTGATAACTGTGATTGCTCTATATCTAAAGAGGGTGTTCAAGACAGAGGGCTGGCAGAGGCTTTTGAACATTGCAGTTTACTCCGGCATTCTTGCAATAATATTCGGGTTTATCTATGGCGAATTCTTTGGCCCTTACACAGTTCCAGGATATAAGCCAAGCGACGTCCACTTTGTTGGAGGTGTAATGTACAACTTGTATGCATTCAACCACCATCATCCACTGTTTGACAGGGTTGAGGAGATGGGCGTTAAAATACTGCTCTTCGCCTCTCTCGTAATTGGTATGTTCAAAATCCTCTGGGGCTTCGCAATTGGATTCAGAAATGTTTACGTCGAACATGGTTTGAAGGCAGCTATTCTAGAAAAAGCATCTTGGTTCATCGGTGTTGCGGGTATGGCTTGCTTAATACTCGGTTTCTCATACAACGTTGAAGTATTCTACAAACTTGGAATTGGTCCAAATCCTGGTAAAGTACCACCATTGCCATTGCCCGGTTTGATACCAGGATGGGAGGCAGGAGTAAATCCCTTCTATCAGATAGCAATACCACTGATAGTTGTTTGGTTCATTTTGTTCCTAATGGAAGAAATTCCAAAGATGGGTCCAATGGGCGTTGTAATGGCTGTAGAAATTCTAACTTGGTTTGGGCAAATACTCAGCTATGCTCGATTGCTTGCTATAGGCCTGTCATCAGTTTACATCGCGTTCGTTATAAATTACGTCGTACCAAAGCTGATGCACACGTTTATACCAATTGAAATTGCAGCGGCAATAGTTGCGGCAATAGTGATGGTATTAGCACACATAGTAAATCTCCTTCTGGGTATTTTGGATCCAGGGTTGCAAGCATTACGTTTGCATTACGTAGAGTTCTTTACGAAGTTTTTTGAGGGTGGTGGAAGATTGTATTTGCCTTTTGGCAGAAGGAAAAAGTTTATTGAGGGGTAGGTAATAGGAAATAGTAGGAGGTGAATGTATGGCGGAAGCTTTGATTAGTGATGAAGCGTTCATAAAGGGTTGTGCTGCAATCGGTGCTGGCTTGGCTGTAGGTTTGGCTGGTATCGGTGCAGGTGCTGGTGAAAGCGG
>QMZC01000104.1 GCA_003662995.1 Archaeoglobales archaeon | reverse complement strand
TCGGAGATGTTGATTTAGAGACAACAAAGAGCTATGTTCAGAGGCAGGAGGAAATCCATCAGGCTAAGCTCTCTCAATACGGTTAGGAAGCCACAGGCTTTAGCCTGTGGAGGATGTCACATTTTTTTTAAATTAATTTTTTGTATTCTTATATTAGAATCAAAATTCAAAAAAAATCAAACGTGATAGACGAAAATCAATATAGCATAACCGATAAAGAAAAAGACACCCAAACACAAACCGTACCATGGAATTCTTTCTTTAGCTATAAAATACAGCAAAAGCAGCGACACCAACGTCGTTGCTACAACGCTCAGGTACGCATGGATGTCCAGTTCCCATGAAGTGACCAACAACGCAATCCCTGGATAAAACGTCGAATACAGTATCTTTTCCCCTACTAAAGAGCCTATACACAGTGTATCCTTACCTCTGTACCCCCATATTAGGGCAGTGGCAGTTTCAGGGATTGCGGTTGCGGCAGGAACGATTATCAAAGCCAAACCCATTGCACTTATACCAATTTGTTTTGCAAGCATGTCAACAGAACCAACCATGTCGTGGGAGCCTTTGTAAAGTAGTAATACAGCAGCAATTAGTTGCAGTATACTACCGTATAACGGATGTGGGACTATTTTGCACACAAACGGCGGCTCTTCAACTTTCTCAATCATTTCAACTCTCCTTCGCTTGTACATTAAACTTACATAATAAATATAGGTGGCGAGGAAAAATAGACCAAAAACAAAATGATAACCAATGAAAGCTGGAAGAATTGTCAGCGGAAACAATATCGTGACAAAGATGTAGGGAACAACCAAACCTCTATCAACTTCCAACACCAAACCATCTCTCTTTTTAAGATAAAAACCAATTATGGCTGCCAAACCAACCAATCCATACGACAGGCTGGAAGCCATAAATGGCTGCCCGAAAATCGTTCCAATACCTATAGCTTCTCCTTCACTCACACCAGCAAAAAATACTGCTACAACAAATACGATCATTTCGGGAAGTGACGTGAAGAGTGGCGACAAAATTGCCCCAACAAATGAACCGCCTAACTGAAAATTACAACTCAAATATTCTATAGCATTGACGAAGAGCATAGCTGCAATAAACACAATGAACATGCTGAATAACAATGAAGCTACTAGTTCGAGCATTGTGTGATGGTGAGTCGAAAATTTTTAAGTTTTTTCAAAATGCAAAAATATTGTAGTCATCCCAACAAGTTATTCCTGAAAATATTCTCCTTTCAACAAATTTAAATGGGAAAAGCGATGAAAGAAATCCAGAATGGTTAATAAACAACCAACTCAACCTAAGCTAACTCAAACGACTGCAACCAATTAGGAATGGCACATTCAAAACCCATGTTACTTAAAGCATTGGCGAGCATCAGATTTTTATCGAATTCGCCATGAACAACAAAAATTTTATCTGCATCGCTCCTACAACTCCACTCTATCAGATAATCCCTACCAGCATGGGCTGAAAAGCCGTTGATTGTGTAAATCTTTGCTCTAACAGCTATGTCTTCGCCATAAATCCTGAGTTTCTTTGCCCCATCAACTATTCTCCTCCCCAACGTTCCTTTGACTTGGTAGCCAACAAAAACCACACTACACTCATCCCTCCACAGATTGTGCTTCAAGTGATGCTTGATCCTTCCCCCATTACACATACCGCTTCCAGCAATTATTATTGCTCCATTTTTTACCTCGTTTATCTCCTTTGACTCCTCCACACCCCTCGTAAATTGCAAGTTTGGAATGTAAAATGGATTTCCTTTCCTAAACTCGTTTAATGTCTCTTTATCGTATAGCTCCGGATGTTTAAGAAACACTTGAGTGATGTCAATAGCCAAAGGACTGTCAAGAAATATCTGGCATTCTGGAATTTCGTTGGAGTGGTAAAGCCTGTGCAAGATGTAAAGGATTTCTTGGGTTCTTTCCAGAGCAAATGAGGGAATTAACACGTTTCCACCTCTTCCAAAGGTATCGTTTATCGCATCCTTCAATTCTTGGATGGATTCTTCAACACTTTTGTGGTTTCTGTCTGCATACGTTGATTCTACCACCAAGTAATCTGTTTTGTCAGGATATTCGGTATCTTTTATTATTGGTCTGTTTGGCTCTCCAACATCGCCAGAAAACACTATCTTTTTATCAGCCTCAATTTCAACAAAGGCGGAGCCTAAAATGTGCCCAGAATTTCCGAATTTTACATGCATATCATCAATGTAAAATTCTTCCTTACACACCCATTTAAGCTTAAAACACATCTCAACATCCTCTTCAGTGTACAAAGGATAAACCTTCGGTAATCCCTTCCTCAAATTCTTCTTTG
The DNA here is from genome assembly GCA_003662995.1 of Archaeoglobales archaeon. GTDB lineage: Archaea > Halobacteriota > Archaeoglobi > Archaeoglobales > Archaeoglobaceae > B5-G16. Next base: position 6,579 of record QMZC01000104.1, on the reverse strand, counting down.
TTTGAGTATAAGCTTCTTCTTCCTGAATTTTGGCAGAATCGCGAAGCATGTATTCCGCTATCTCCTTTGTCACTTTTGTTGAATATATTACTCCATCGAAGCCTTGTTTAACAAGTTTGGGCAACAAACCGATGTGGTCGAGATGAGAGTGGGTAATTATTACACAATCTATTTCTGAAGGGTTGAAAGGAAAATGTCTATGGTTTCTTTTCTCAACTGAACCTTGAAACATCCCAACGTCAATTAAAACATTGCTGGAATCCCTTAGCAAAAAGCAAGAGCCTGTAACAGTTCTTGCTGCTCCACAAAACATTAAATCCATGTTTTTTAGTATTTTGTTCTATTTATATACTTTCTCAAACTTCTCCTTAACCTCTTTTGGTACTTCAATCGATTTCCAAGTTTTGTCGATGCAAACGCAGACTATTTCGCCATCGGCAACGTCTTTACACTTAAACTTGAACAAAATTGACCTCTTTTTAATTTCAAAATCAACTTCAATCTCCACTTCATCATCATATTTTAAAGGCTTGTAGTAGTTTGCTGAGCAAGAAACGATCGGAAATGCATAGTTTTCTTCTCTATTCCTATAAAAAAATTCTGGCTTAAAACCAACGAACCTCAAAAATTCATCTAACGCTTCCTTAAAGTAATTTAAATAGGCTGCAAAGTAGGCAATACCAAATGGATCGGTATCCCCAAACCTAATTCTTCGTTTATATTTAAACATCACAAAAACTCCTTTGATTTTAAAAACTCAACTACGAGTCTTGCAATCTTTTCCAGAACATCGTATTCAGTGTTAATCCTGAACATCACAACGGCATTTGTGTCTGCAGGTGGCGCTGCTGCCATTTCCAACCCTTCAATGTTAGAATCCCTGAGGTATTTTGCTATCTCACCCTTGGCAAGTATCCTTTCACCCCTCTTCATGAGAAAGCTGTGATGCTGAGTTTCGGGCATTTCTATAAACAGCAAATACACCGCATAATCCTTCCCCTCCTCCGCCTTTCCAATTGCAACCCTTACACCATCAACTTCAAATTCCATGATTAATGAATAGAAATACAAAATAAAAGTATTTTGGGTCGTTTTGCTTTATTGAAATTTTTTCCCTAACAACACAACACGCCAATTATAGGATATCTCATCACAAAAACCTTTTAATTGACCATTCATAATCAAATACAATGTTTGAAATTGAAGAAATAAAGAGGAGAAGGAAAAAATTGGGTATTACGCAAAAAAAATTGGCTGATTTAGTTGGAGTTAGCCAACCTTTAATTGCCAGAATAGAGTCTGGTGACATCGATCCCAAGCTATCACTGATTAAGAAAATATATGATGTTCTGGAGGAATTGGAGGGCAAGAAGATAGATGCTGCAAGCATAATGCACTATCCAGTCAAAACAGCCACTCCAGATACAACGCTAAAGGAGGTCATAGAAATTATAATGGAGGATGACATTTCACAAATGCCCGTTGTGGAATCTGATAAAATCGTCGGTAGCATTACAGAAAACTCCATTGTGAAAATAATCATTTCAAGGGGTATAGAAGGGGCTGAGCAAATAAAGGTTAAGGAATGTATGGAAGAGCCCTTTCCAACTGTTTTACCCAATGAAAAGCTTGAGGTAATCTCCAAAATGTTGTTGAACAACCCAGCATTACTCGTGGTTGAATCTGGTAAGATCCTGGGAATTATTACAAAGTACGACGTTATGAAATCGTTGAAGTAACTACTTCAAATAGATTCGTTTACTTTCCATCTTAACGTTCTCTATCAACTTTTTTACGAAATCTACGATTTCTATACTATCAAGTTCATCAAAACCAACCCATTTGGCTTCTTCAACATCACTTCCAACCTTCAATTCCCCACCAACGACATCAGCGAAGAAGTCTATTATTACATAGTGGAATTTTACACCCTCATCATCCCTAACAATCTCTTCGCTAACACAGGCAACATCTAACACATCAACTTCCAAGCCCGTCTCCTCTATTACCTCCCTTTTCAAAGCATCGATTAGCGATTCACCCAACTTTACAACTCCTCCAGGAATTGACCACTTACCCTTGTTTGGCTCATTGGCTCTTTTGACTAACAGAACCTTATCATCCCTGATAATTAAGGCTCCTACGCCCACCAAGGGCTTTTCTGAATACTCTCGCATGCTAACACATACGCAAGTTTTATCGCCCTAACATACCCTTCAACGGTTTGTGCTCTGCTTGTGTCAACAAATATGAACGGTAAACCTGCAATTGGCGCTCCATACTCTTTACCGTTGCCAAGATAACATAGCGTTCTAAATATTAAATTTCCTGTCATACCGTCAGGTGCAACGATTACATCAACATCCTTTATGGCATCCTCAATAAGTATTTCGTAATGTTTTGTCTCAAACCCATACTCGTTCAGGTAATTCGTCAAAAATTCTGCCTCAACTATGCTGTTGTCCACTTTTTTACTTCTCCCTATGTCCGATCTTCTACCTCCTGATAGCACCCCAACCTTGCCCTCCATCCCCAATTTTTTAGCAAGTTTTACAGCCTCTTCAACGATGAAAACCTTTTCAGATATTATTTCGCCCTCATCAACTCCAACGGGAACAAGGATAAACGGTTTGTTTTTAGCCTCTAAAACCGCTAATCTTGCTATTGGTGAGTGTTTTTCCTTTAAAATTTTGATTGTTCTTGATGCTCTTGCAGTCCCCCTCAATACAGCATCAACCCTATTTTTTTCCCCCATCTCAACAAGCTTTTTCTCAGTATCTTCCTCCTCATCCACCACGATTATGTCCAAATCTACCACCCCAACGGCATCGTAAATCTTAGAATCGTAACATTCTCTCTCCCTATACACACCAATTGCAATTTTTACATCCACATCGAACTTCAAATCCTCAAACATCATCTCACCATTTCAATTATCTCCAATATCTTACCTTCTATTCCTGCGAAAACGTACTCTACTGCTATTGCTGCCAAGAATATAGCCATGAGTCGTGAAATAATGTTTGTCCCACTTTTCCCCAGTATCTCCATGAGTTTATCACTGTAGATGTGAGTGAGTCTTACGATAACATAAACAACAACTATACTGAGCAATACAACCAACTTCGAGATTATGTCGAAGGCTTGGGAATAGAGAACAATTGCAGCGGTTATTGCTCCCGGTCCGCTATAAAGCGGTAATGCTATGGGGAATACCGCTAAGGATTCAACATCTACGTCCGAATCCTGAACGTACGATTTTTTTCTGCTACCACCCAGTAATATGTCAACTGATATGACAAAAAGCAGTATTCCACCAGCAATCCTCAAACCATCTAAGGAAATGTGAAAGAAATCCAGAACTGCTTTGCCAGTAATGGCTACAAAAATTAACAGTAACGCAGCTATTAAAGTTGATTTCTTCGATATTCTGTTCCTCATTTTGGAATCCAAACCTTCGGTAAAGGCGATAAACATTGGTATGTTGCCTGGCGGATCAATTATGACGAACATCGTTGTGAGTGATGCAAAGAAAAAACTCAGATAATAATCCAAGTTCATCGACCCTCCCTGAATTCGTCTATCGCTTTTCTTGTATTCTTCAACAGTATTGTTGCTGTCTCTTGGCTTGGAAAGCTGAACAACCCACAATCTGGCCCAATGTACGCTATACGATCGGCAAATTTGTTGTAAGCTTCAATTATCCTATTTTTAATCGTCTTAACGTCTTCCATCTCCTCAATAGCTTTGGCTATAAGCTTTTTGTCCTTCCATGCATTTACATTGTACTTCGCATTGAACTCCGCTACAATCCCATCTATATCGCTCCTCGCCACACCAATTCTAATCTTTTTATCATGAATTTCAAGATCATTCAAATCAACTAAGTCCATAGCTCTCCTGTCTTTAGCGGTCTCAATTCCAATCACATCAATTTCATTGATCTCAAGCAAGTTTGTGTAAAACAATGGTGAGTGGAGATGAATTTGGATATCAACGTCGAACTTGAACTTCTCAAATGCAAGTTTAATCTGCTCCTGAGTTGGCTGTAGCTCAGGTGACAGTCCCAAACTTGGCTCGTCGATGCTTACACACTTAACGTTGTTGTATCTAACGGCATTTTCAACAAACCTTGAGATTGAGGTTGCCAGATTTGACAGAATGTCGTCATAAATCACTCCTCCAAGCTCTTTGTAGTAAAGCTCAAATGGTCCCGTAACGCAAACTCTAACACTATTGCACTCAATTTTCTCCACAGCCTCAAGCTCTTTAATGATTGCATGTTTTTTAGAGACGAGATAAGCTTCATCCTGATATTCTGGATTTTTGATGATCGTCATGAACTGTTCAATCATGTCCTGAAATTGTGGGTAATTGGGACACTCCACACCACTGTTAACTTTCATTAAAAAAGCTCTCTGGACCATTTCCTCGTACTCTCTCGTATCCAAGTTTTTGAAAATCCAGTCTCTTGTAATCCCTTCAGGCAAAGGAAAACTTCCTATGTCATCAAAGAGCATGTGTTTAACAGGTTGCAAAAACTTAAATCTTTTTCCGTTATCTTTGTAGATTGGATTAGCAAATGCATAAAAATCATCCAAGACTGTCAGAATTCTTGGAACTTCATCCAGCCTAAACATCAGTGTGGATAAAAAGTTCGAGTTGTTCAATCAAAAGTTGCAATCTCAAAAAGTGAAGGTAAAAGATAATAAAACTGCCGTTTACCATGAATTATGAAGTTGGGGGGCACCATTTGATCTGCCTGCAATTTTATCATGGAAAGGGGTACAATCAGCAATTCATCGATAAACTCAACGAGGTAGTCAATAGGGCGAAGAAAGGTGGAGAAATCGAGATTATATATGGAGTTGATGAGATTTGTTCCGTTTGTCCGTATTTAGTGGATGACACATGTAATTACAATGAGGAGAGTAGAGACACGGCATACCAAATAGACAATCTGGCTTTGGAGTTACTAAAGTTGTCTGTTGGAGAGACAATTTTCTGGGAAGATATAAAAGAGAGGATACCGGAAATAATCAAAACCTGGCGAACAGAGGTTTGTAGGGAGTGTGAGTGGAGGGAAGCTTGTGAGGGTTACAGAGGTGATTGAAGCTTGGGGACATCCAAATGTGACGGCTTTACACAAAACAACCTTGGAGATAACAAAGGATGAAGAGTTAACAAAGAGAGGAAATTGCATAATTGGTGTAAAAGCAAACAAGGCAATTCGCGATTTGGATGCCAATTTAAAAAAGCTGTTAAACGCCGGTTATAAAGCTAAAATTACGCTCGAACTACCGCAGTACGATATAAAAGATGAAATTATAGGTTTTGGGCATAAAAAAATGTCATTTGAGCATGCGAGAGACGTTGTGGTAAGAAAGAGCAACTTTGTTTGCGGAAGAACTTTGCTGGTTAAAGCAAACAAATCCGCATTTGAAATTGACAGAGAAATTGCAAATCTTCTCAAAGACCCATCAACTAAGCTTTTGTTTAAGATTGAGGTAAGTTCGAATATAAAATCTGACAAACCAAATTCCAAGTTAAAGGAAAAATAATTTAAAGAAATTTATTAATATTTAATCCATGCAACCGATGTCTCAAAGCAGAATATCGAAGAACGTGTATCTCAGCTTGGTTTATTCATTTTCTATTGGTTTTTTGCTCTTTTTGTCGGTTTATGGATTTTATGATATGGCAACTTCCTTTAAAGTCCAATTAAAGTACTCTTACATCATTGTAATGTTTGCTGTGCTGTTCATTTTATCGTGCGCATTCTTAGAGCAGAGGGGGGCTAAGGTACCGTATCTGTTTGGTGGAGGAGCTTTAATTGCATCCATCTTAACTTTTTCCTTTGTTTGCATTGTAAACGGAGTTTTTGCAATTTGGAATGGTAACAGTTTATCTGTTGACTCCTTCGTTGTGGTATATTCAATTTGCAGTGTTGTAGCGTTTGTTGGAATCAAACTGCTGGCGAAGTGATTTTGTGCTTTGTAAAACAAGTAGCCCCGGCCGGATTCGAACCGGCGTCACCGGATCCAGAGTCCGGCAGGATTGACCGCTTATTTTTAATTTTACAGAATTTAATAGCTTCTTCAAGTAATTTGGAAAGATTCAACTTCTCTTTCTTTGCATACTCTAACAGTTCAGTATTAATATAGACGCTCGTTCTTCTTTTCATTTATCCCACCAATATAATTTATATAAACTTATGAAAGTCAATACTACCTCCGCCTACCCTCCAAAATCGAGTTGGTTTGAACTTACTTAACAATTGTGATCTTATGATTTATTAAAATAGAAAAATTAAATCAGTTAAAAAATTAAGCAACAATTAAATCTTCAACCTTCAGCTTATCCATCACCTGCTGGAACAGCTTTTCCTTCAGCTGCTCAATCTCTTCAACATCGATCTCCAAAGCATCAAACTTGGTCCTTGCTGTTTCTAAAGCCTGAAATCCCTCAGCAGCCGCATTAAGCCTTCGAAACTTGTTCATCTTGATCCTCCTTAACACAAACAAAGATGTTGGCACCTATCAACGGCCTTAAATCGTATTTTTCGATGAAATACTTAGC
>QMZC01000103.1 GCA_003662995.1 Archaeoglobales archaeon | reverse complement strand
TATGCAAGCTTTTCGTAATATATCTCTTTTTTATTCCAGTCATATTTCAACTTTTACTAAAATATATCAAAAAAATTTTTATAATAGAAATCCAGACTTTACTTTATTAACCAAAGTTCTGAAAATGCTGAACTTAAAAAGAAAATTTTACTACTTCGAATTACTTGATTTTTTTACTATAAATACCTCGTTTTCCTTTCTCATTCATTGCTTTTATAATATAAGTTATAATACAATGTAATCTGTAAAGGAAGAAAAAAACACATGAAAATTTACGAACCACACCCTTGGTGGGTTTATCCCCCACGTACAAAAAGGTTAAAATGGTATGCAGAGAGATTAAGTTATGAGCTTTTGAAGAAAGATCAAATAACTCAAGAAGACATTAACAGGTTTTGGAAGGAGATGGAAAAAATACAAAAACAGAAAAAATTTCACTGGCAAAAGGAACGCTTAAAACAGGAAGCAGAGGAGTGCTTAAAGCAAGTATTAGCTGATTATCAGTATGATTCTCAAAAAAAGTGTTATAAAAAAATGAGGCTTAAAATTTCAACATTCAAAAAATAATTTTCTAAAAGTCAATAAACTCACCCTCCAGCTCTACTAAAGCCTGTAGGTGAAAAGTAAAATAAATTTCCATATTTTTTAACCTTTCGGTTTATTTCTCACAATTAATACTCTTTTTTTAGATTTAGATAAGAAAGCCTTTTTCAATTAGCCAGATCTCTGCAGAATATGTTTTACTTCCAAAGTAGATACTTCTGAAAGTTATTTTTCTTTAATAGCTTTTTATGCTTCTCTTAAGTACTTTATTCTCTAGGACATCAAAGGGCTCTGAATCATACAGGAACTTGAAATAGTATATCTTTCCCTATTTATACAATTTATACATATATTCCTCATATTTATCCCTTGCTTCAAGAGATCTTTTTAAATAAACTTCCTCCGTTGTTGTGCTAGGCAAAAGTGCAGAGCACTAAAGCCATAAACACCCTGTTATCTGCCGCTGCTATTCTATTGATCCCAAGGCAAGTTTCCTTTGTAAATCTCAGGGCCACGGTGATAAAGCAACCCCTCAAGCTCAGGACAGCTTGTGAAATAGCTATGTTGCTTGTTGAAAGGGTTTCTTTTTTTCGCTGGCTGGCTAAAGGATCAGTGGAACCGTAAGGATCCTTGGAGAATGGACCAATTCCTCTCTCTTCTTTACCTTTAATCGCTTCTTCTAAGTTCACTGGATTATTGACTCCTTCAAAAACAAGTTTGTCCTTTGGAAACCGAATTGCTTTACGATGAAGTTCAAATCCTTTTTTCTTAAATGCCTAGCTAACCACAATAATTTGCTTTGAGTACCTTCCAATACACTCTTTAAACCTGCAAATGCTAAATAAAAGGTTCTCAAAAGAATCTCGTGCAAACTCTTCAGTAGTTGCCTTAAGCTTAACGTTGATTTTGAACATCACTTAAAGTGATCCGCAATCATCTAATAACTTTGTGTTTCGCTTCTTGGACCTGCTTCATATCGGGTTTAACCCCCCCTGAGAAAACAAGTAAAATTTTTTGTCATCATCTCCAAATTCAACACCTTTACGAATATGCTCTATATAAAATGGGGTTCGTCCTTTTGGAAGTCTTGCAAATACCAAGAAGATCACTTAAGGGATTTAGTAAAGTCTTCTGCAACATATACAGCATGACACGTAACAATAATTAAATGCTCTAAGCTATCTCAGTGTTTGTTGCTCATTTCAGTATCTCCGAAGTCTTAAAAAATAATAGCATATAACAGCTTCGGTATTTGTGAAGTCCGCCGAAGATGAATTTGTGGGAAGCTTAGCTTCTCACAAACACTGTATTATATGACGTGCCGTCTCATATTCTTTTTTCATTGCTCCATAAAATTCAAAAAATTTTCTTCTACCTTTACTCACTTGGTCACTATGTCGCTCGGCGGTCCCAGTTTTAATAATAGTATATAACAAAAATTAAAAAAATCAAATTTATTTTCAAAAAATTTTTCTCCTTTTCAGGACAGTATGGGTGAACCAATTCCCATCGACCTAAGAGAGGATGAAGAGAAATTTTTTATTTTTTCCTGCTTCTTCCTTGTGTGGGTAAGTTGAAAAGATGCTTTGAAGGAATTTGAAAAAGCTATCAAAATAGCTCAGCGATATTTCATTATCTAATCTTATCAAGCATGTTAATTTTCTTTTAAAACCTTTTAATTCATTTTTCTCAACGCTTTAAATTCACTGTATAAAGCGTCATACAAATCCGACATGAGTTCTTCTGCTTCTATTTTATTAAATCCGAGAGCAAAGAGTATTGCTTTGTCAATTTCTTTTTTTAGCTCAAATATAGGAGCATATTGCTTTTCCAAGCTCGGAAATACTTGTTTGCTAATTTTGTCAAATAAATTTAGTATTTTATTTTTTACCTCATCTTCTAGCGTATATGGGTTTATTATGTAGAAATCACTCAAAACGTATTTATGGATATCAAACCAAACGTCCTCTATTCTTTTGTAGAGTATCTGAGCTAAATTAATACTGCTATTGAACCACAAATTGAGAATTTTAGCATCTTTACTATCGAGTTTAGAGACCCATGTCGTTCCAGGAGCAATAACTGGTATCGAGGAATAGTAGCTGAGATGAACGGTGCCAGGAGCGTTTATAACAAACCTCCTAAGTATGATTAGATTTCCCGTCCTATCTTTGGCATATTTTTCCCAAGTAGGTAATACCTTTCTATATTTAGCTCTATCCCCAAAAAAGAACTCACTGGCGTTTTTAAAATCTCTTATTACTACAAGATCGGTTTTGCCAGTAATATCCATGGATCTATTATCGGCAAAAGTTCTCAAACATGGCATGACACATCTTTTTGGTATTTTTACCCTGTTTTTCAGGTAACGGTTAAAAACAACTACCTCTTCGTTTTCAACCCTTTCAAGAATCCATGCATCCTCTTTTCTTATGGCTCGTTTTATACTACTCAGAATGAATACTGCATGAACATTCATTCCCTTTGCAGTTTCAATTCCTCTTTTAAGCACTTTTTTCACATTATAAACTTCTCCAAACTTTGCTAAATTCTTTGCTGAATCTTTAATCATTTCCCAAATTTCAGAAACTCCAGAAGTTTGGAATTGTGCTATAAACCTGAACCAATCCAAATTATCTTCAAACTTTTTATGGTTTACGGTAAAAGCAAAAATTTCGTGATCTTCGTAAGAACCCTTCACACCTTTTATTTTTGCACAGATTCGTTCGAGTTCCTCCATTGTTTGTGGTAATTTTTCAATTGCTGCAACTACAGTATCTTTTTTTCTTTCTCCTTTCCCCATTTTCCTTGCAACAAAAAGTATTTCGCGTCTCCATGTACTTTCGGAAAAATTTAGTCTTTTCTTGCCAGTAATAATATATTCAACATTGTATTTTTCTGACAAGAACTTTCTTACCCCTTTAGCACTTCTAACTCTCAAAAATGCCGCAGGAAGCACAAATGCTAATCTTCCACCCAAATCAAGAAATCTATCAGCAAGTAAGATAAAGTATCCATAATATCCGAGTTGACCATGAAGATATTTTCCGTATTCCTTAGACCTATAAAAGAGTTCTTTTTTGTAATTTTCTGGGATTCTTTCCTGTCTTGTAAAAGGAGGATTCATTATAACTACATCGTATTTTGTCAGGATAATCTCTTCCGGCTCTTCTTCACCCAGCCTAACAACGCCTTTTACATGATTCCTTACTTCTGGAAACATATCAAGCCTCGCTTGGCCTCTTAATACAAAACTCAATTCAGCTATTGATGGAATTTTTAGGTTTGGCTTGAGTTCTGTAGAGTCCCAAATAGCAATATTCACTTTGTTTGTATGATATTGTGGAGATTGTAATGCTAAATGGGACGCTGCAACACTTGCAGCAAAGGGCATTACATCAATTCCGAGTAATTGCTCAATGAACTTCTCGTGAGTTTTTTGACTAAACTCCTTTCTTTCTAACTCGAAAAGGTACTTTTTTCTCCTATAAGCTGCAACAAGTAGCCCTCCACTTCCTACAGCAAAATCCGCTACCTTTGCATCGTATCGATCTATTGCAAGCCATGCAAGTAAATTTGCTGCAAGTACATTAGTGTAAAATGCGCCTATATACTTACGTACATCTAGTGGTATTAAGTCGTGAAAAATTGTACCTAGGAGATCTCCACTAATTTTTTCTGGACTTATACTTTTTATAACATCAATAATCACTTTAATTATTTCTATGTAGTTTCTTGGGATCTTGGAAGCTACATCGTATGTAAAAATTGCTCTATAGTTGATATCGAGAACCAATTTGAAATATTGATTTAATTGCGATGGTTCTTTTAATTTATCAGTATCTATTTCTGGAAATCCTACTCTTCTGGATAGGACATGGTAAAATAAAAGTTGATTTACGAGAAGATAAGCTGAAGCTAACTTTAACTCTGCGGTGGGATATTTTTTTTCTTCATAATTAAGTATGTTCTTAAAAACGTGCTCACCACCAAAAATTTCTTCTAATTGCTTGCCAGCCAAATGTTTTAAACCAATAGTAATGTAATTTGCTGCCTCTCTAAGGCTTTTTATTATCCACTCTACATTTGGTTCAATGTATTTTGGGGGAGTAAGAATATGTTTACTCAATTCTTGTGCAATTTCAGTTAATGTGCCTTCACAAACAGTAAAGTTTTTTCTTATATCTTCAGGAAGAAATATTGATACAACTTTAAATTTTAAAGTTTTCAACATTTTCTGAAGTGTTTCTATTGGTATTGGTTCAGATAGCTTGTTCGGGTATAATATAGCGAATCCTCCTTTTATACCTAATTCTCTATGGTATTTTAAATAGTCATTCTGAATTTTACTGATAGCTATTAGCAACTCACTTTCGGTAAACTTTGCTTCTATCGGGTAAATACCAGCATTCTTACACAATAAATCTATTTCTCTTCGTCCAACAGGCGTGGAAATTGATGCAAAAGGTAGGGCTTTTACACCAAATTTTTCAAGTTCATTCTTTAAAAATACCGTTACTGTATTTTCTGTTGGTTTCGGGATCCCCATAATATCTCCCTACTCCTAAAATGATATTTTTAAACTCATCAACAAGCTGCTAACTCGAATTTGGAACAATGGTTTGTGAATATACAAAATTTTCCGAAAGGAATTTAAGCATAGTCGTATATCACTGTTAAACGCTGGATCAACTCTTTTATTTAGATCTGTCTTTCTTCAAATACATTTAAGGATTACTTTTAGGTTTCCAAAAATCAAACTCCGAAGGTAAAAGCTCAATAATTTGATCACTTGTCATTGAGTATATATCATACGTAAGCTCAAATTGCCGGATTACTTTTACAAATCGACGTATACTTCCTGGTTTATTTCTATCAGTAACACCTTTTTTTGGTCTGTTTTTGCTTTCGTCATAATATAGCTTATATATTGTGTCAACAAGATTTTCATGAGAAATAATAAATTGATTTGGAGCAACATGTTCAGCAAAATCATTGCTTTTCCATACTTCATTATAAAGGAATGGCATCGAAATATGAACTCCATAACGAGAATTAATAAAAAGAGAATAAATAATATAAGGAGAGGCGACCAAATGTAGGTAATATCTTCGATAGTTTGATGGTTCAGTACAAATATAATATTCCTCTCTTTTTAATATATTTTTAAGATCATTTGTTAACTGATCAAACCATAGATATGCTAACCAAGTCCACAATCCCTTTTCTTTTAAAACATCTTTCCGAGTAACGCCTGCTTTATCGAAAAGATCGTATAAGTATTTTGCAAGATCAAATTTTGATTCAAAAGATACTTTCTCCTCAACTTCTATTTTAGGCGAAAATTCTTTAGAGTACCTATTTTGATTTAAATCAGGTCGCGAAATAGATGAATCTATTTTCACTTGTTGAATGTACTTTCTAAATTGATCCTCACCTTCAGAGAGCATAATTCTTAATGGAATCATGATTTCTCCTTTAATGGTCGAATATATTCCTGAAATTTATCAGCATATTTATTACAAAATGCTGTTACAACATCATCTATCCATCTCAAAACCTCTTCCTCATCGAAATTATTATCATTGCGATTTAAAACTTTTGGTGGAGATATACCTAAACTTTCGCAAAATCTCAGCCAATGAGCATGCCATTCGGTTGCTGGGTCTTCTGTAGAAGTACCTCCGTTTACGAATACCATATGAGTAAGGATTTCTCTTATTACTGCAGGATAAACATAAATTAAAAATTGTGCATCTCGCTTTGCTATATTTTGAATATTTGGAATTTTACGGTTTATGCAAAGAATAGGTGCACCTTCGTCTCCTTCATACTCAATCCGCCATATCTCATTACCAAGATCTTTAAATTCCACAGGTAAAATAGCTTCTTTCGAATTTTCAGGAACTATTCTATCCGCGTGAGCAAGTATTTTATGAGTTTCTGGATCTACAATAAGAATTCTAAACTTTAGATTTTCAGGATATGCTAAATCCTCAAGACTGGTAGATTGCGGGGAAATTTTTTTACCAACGGTTCCAAATTCAAATCGCTTAAGCTCTGTTCTATAATACGCTTCAACATAAATCTCTGCATCCTTAGGTAGGTCTAAACCTTCAAGATCTAATTTTTCAACGCGAAATGAAACAGGAATTCCATTTTGCCTTTCAAGCACAATAGATATTCGTTTCCTTTCAATTTTTTTTCTACCTGTATAATTAAATTTCCGTTTCATGGTTCTTTTTTTCTGTTATATCAATTACCAAATCTCGATTTGGATCAAAACCAGTAACTTTCAGCTCAAAATTTTGGCTTGTTATTTTTACTTCTAGTATATTAAGATCTTTGCATATTATATCACAACCTTGATGTTGAATCTTTATTTGATCACTTTCACTAATATCAAAGTCAAATTTATCATACTGACGAAATGGATTTCCTCTATACGTATCATAAGCTATTTTTATAATGGCTGAGATAGGAAGTTGAGTATTTCTTTCTAAACTTACTTTAAATCCACCTTCCACTTTACTAATTTTAAATAATGGTGATCTTCCTTCATTTATATTTACAATAGGTTCACTTGTAATCATTTTTTCTTTACTTTCTTCTGTCGGAATAGAAAATATTTCTTTCAAAAAATCTATTTGTCTTTCACGAGGAGGTTCGTCAAGTATAGACACTATTTGAAGAATACTTTTTTTAATAAATCTTAAAACTTTAATTGCATTTTCATATTTTTCTTTAAACCCTTCGGTTCTTTCATTCCATGTTGTATGAGCAGGAGTCTCGCAGTCTCCAAGAAACTCACATATTGGATCATGCTCTGCAATAAAAAGAGCAGCAACTGAGCGATTTCCAAGTGTTTTGTGTTCAGTAACTATAATCCCGGAACGAATATAATATTCAAGAGCTTTACCGAAATTAAGAAATCGTTTTAATAAAATAATAAAATAAGTTTTTTGTTTTCTATCTTTTTTTATAAATAATGGTACTTCAAACTTTAGAGGAGATTCATTCATAAACGATTTTTTAATCTCTTCTAATTTATTTTTGAAAGATTGAGGAGTGATTTCAGGATTTTGGTAATCTATTTGTAACTCAATAGGAGATTGTTGAATAGCAGCATTAATAAAGTCAAAAAATTCATTAATATCTATCTTTTCCCATTCTGTACCTATCCAGTTAATATTAGAGGCTATTTTAGTTATACTATCTTTGTGTATTTCTTTATTTTTTCCATTATCTGATATGATTACTTTAAGAGTGCCTGTAAGAATAGGATAAAAGTAATGCTGTATTACAGCCTTAAGCATAGATTCAAAATCAATTCCATCTTCAGGAAAAGGAATAACAACAGAAAGTCCTGGTTCGTTATTTCTTGTTAAATGGAACTGTTTTTTAAAGTTTGATATTAAATTTGTGTCTTTTATGGGCATGCTATCTTTAGTAGAAAAATATCCAAAGTATTGAAATCTTTCATTATCGATTTTATGTGTTTTAAGTAAAGTTTTCCCCATCAGCAATACTTCTTTATCATCTCTTACGGTTAAAGCAAAAAAAGTTCTAATTTTTGAAACAACGTGAAATGTTATTTTTCCAAGTCCCCATCTTCCTGCACGCCGTCCTATTTTTTCAGATATTCCTTCACGCCACCAAAAGTTATAGAAATTACCTTTTCCACTATCGGGGTCAAATGGCCCATCTAAGCCTGTAGTACCAAAGTCCTCAAGTATAAGATAAGAAACATTTTCTTCAAATTCATTGGTATCTAAGAAACCACATGCCTTCAAATGTTTTTTTAAATTATTATCTAAATAATCTTCAACATCTCTTTTTGAAACTTTTCCTAAAGAAATTCTCACTTCAACAATATTTTCATTATTTTTTCTTGCATCAAGTGAGTTTTGAATAAATTCTCTGATTACAGCTTCAGAAGGGTTAGCAAGTCTGAAAAATTCTGTCTCACGAGGGTTTCTTTCAGGGGTACCAGGCTCTATAGTCTTAAAGCACCACACCGTTACTTCCCATTTTTATAATATAAGATGTAACAAAGTAGAAAATAAAATAAACCGGGAAGGGTAGTTTAAGTGAAATACAAAAAAGTTTCTTATTCGCTGTTGTAGGAAGTTGTAAAAAATTTCACGTTTATAATTTATTTTTAATTTGTTTATAACCCTGAAGATTAACTTTTTATTTTGTAATTCGTACAAATTGTTCATATTCCTATTATTGATTTTTTCTAATTTGAATATTACGTGTATACATTCTTTTAGATGAAATTATTCTTTATTTTTTATTCCTTTAAGCTTTTCATCACAGTTTTAACTTTTTAATGTATTAAAGCTATTTCTCGTTTAATATATAACAAAAAAAGCAAAAAGCAACAT
>QMZC01000102.1 GCA_003662995.1 Archaeoglobales archaeon | reverse complement strand
GGCTAAATAGGGGGGTATATGGAAGTATCTTGGTGAAGAGGTGTCAAGAGCTTTGGAAGAATATATGAGACATTCGCTAGAAGAGCACACAAACAAATTTGAGCAACAAATTTCCAAGCTGAATAAGAGGCAACACAGTTTATTGTTGTACGTACTTGAATTCCACGAGATAAGACATTCAGATATAGAAGATTTCATAAAATTCAAAATGGGATTAATTGATAAGAGAACAATAAATAAGTATTTTCAATTTCTTCTCGAGAATAAGATCATAAAAACTAAAAAAGCCCTCTATGGAAGGGATGTAATCTACATTGTAGACCAAAACCGAATTCTGTCAATTCTAGAAGAATATTTAGACAATGACCAACTGAAGGCAGCTAGAGCTCGAATTGAAAACAATCGGAGCGAGGAACTAAAGAAACAAGATATAGAAGAATATGCTTACGAAAGATACGAAGCTGGAGATTCATTGAAAGAGATACGTGAGAAGCTTGAGGATTTTGGAGAATTCAACGAGAAACAAGTTAAGGGATTGTTGAGAAACGCTATAAGGAGGATGAGGCAGTGAGCAAACCAGTTTTCATTAAAGAAAGTAATAGAGAACGCAACTTGATTAGAATAACTCTCTTTGTTGAGCAATGGGTTCTTGATGCGATTTTAACATTTGCTAACGAGAATGGCCTTCCTAGTGCTCCTGAGAAGGCAATACCATATATACTCACCAAAATAGCGGAGGAAATTCAAAATGATCAGAAATAAGATTTTTATCAAACCTAAACCCAAATCCAACCAAAAACCAAACTGCTACGACTGCTTAAACTCATCCAAACGATTATCAGGCTACCAGCTCCCACCAAACCATTTGTTCTGCTCTAAATGGAAGATAGTTGTTAGATGCAGCTTTGCAAAATTTTGTGATTATTTCGTTTCCTTATCACGCTCATCTAATTCATCCCATTACATTCATCGTTTGAGGAAAAATAGAAGGAGGTGAGAGATTGAAGAGAAGAGTGGCAAACCTAACTGTAGAATCAACTCAAATGATTGAACTGCAAACACCAAAACACATCGACAACGACATTCAACAGCTCGAAAAACTGTTTGAGCTACTAAAACAGGCTATGCTTAAGAATGAGAACATAGACAAGATGGAAGATTACAAGAGAGCCCTTTACCAGACTATGGACTGTATCTTGTTACTCAAATTAACAAGAACAGCCCTTAGTAATATTGTGATCAAGAACATTAAGAGATCTCAGAAAGATGGTTGCTGACTTCCATTTTTAAAGTCTATTCGCACAATAACGCACGATGAAAGTGAACAGAATTGTAAAGCTAGGCTTAGAAGAAACCGCACACCAACTCAAAACGCAAGGTCTCTCAGATTCTGAAATCGCACGTGAGCTCTCCAAGTTAGCTGGTGAGGAGATAAGCAGGTATACAGTTCTTAGATACTTCAAGTCAAACAAGGATCCCATCATTCAGAAAGCCAAGCAGAGAGAAGAAATCGTTTCTAGGGCCATTAACAATCGATTGGATGTGGTCGAGCAGTTAAACAGAATAAACCAAACTGTATGGCAGCTTGCAAACAAAGCTTTAGAATCTGGAGATTCAAAGACAGCTCTACAATCATTAAGCGAGATCCGCAGGCAGATAGAATTGCAAGCTAAGCTTTTAGGCGATTTACCTGATCAGCAAATCAAAGTGGATGTCGAATTTAAGAATCAGATTTTGAAATTTGAGCAGAATTTGATCAATTTTGTTTTGGAGGAGTTGTGCTATGATTGCAGAAGGAGATTGGAGAGAAGAATTGATGAGATTGGAGAAAAACTCAATTGAGAGGCTAAAAATTCTGATGAACCCTGCAAACCTGGGCAGGTATTTAGGCTACAAGATTGCTGTCCACCACAAAGCTATCCTGGACCACATAACTAAACACAAGAAAACCTTAGATCTGGCCCCTCGAGGTCATGGCAAATCAACTGTTGGGACGATCATTTTCTCAATCTGGAAGGTCCTTGTGGATCCAAACATCCGGATCTTGGTAGTCAGCAACACGGACAGGCAGGCTAAGGCTTTTCTGAGAGAGATCAAAGCTCATCTGGAATCCGAGCGAATCATCAAGCTATTTGGAGATCTGAAGGGGGATAAATGGACCGATGAGGAGATCAATATCTCATTAAAGCAGAAAATAACCAAAGAAGCAAACATAACAGCTTTAGGAGCTTCAGGAGCCGTAACTACCAAGCACTTCGATATCATCATTGCTGATGATCTCGTTGATTTCGAGAATGCAAGGACGGAAGGACAGAGGGCAAAGCTTAAGGATTGGTTCTATACGAGCCTACTACCTACTTTGGAACCTGATGGTGAGCTGCATATTTATGGAACTCGCTACCATCCTTATGACCTGTATCAAAGTTTAATCGATTCAGGAGAGTATGATATTCAAATAATGCGAGCTTTGCAACCTGATGGAACTGCTTTGTGGGAAGAGATGTTTCCTGCAAGTTTGCTTAACAAGATCAAGGCTGAGATGGGATCACTTATCTTCAATCTGCAGTATCAAAACGATGTTGAATTAGCAAAGCAAGGTAACATCTTCAAATACGAATGGCTGCAATTTTACAGCACTGATGAGCTGCCAGTAAATCTCAAAATCTACATGGGTGTTGATTTAGCAATTTCACAAAAAGAAACAGCTGACTATTTTGCAGTTTGCACCATCGGCTTGGATCCAGAAAACAACATCTATGTACTCGACATTTACAGGGGCCGCCACTCTTTCAGTCAGCAAGTCGAAATAATCAAAACGAAGGCCCAACTCTGGAACCCCATCAGGATAGGCGTGGAGTCCAATGCATACCAGCAGGCAATGGCTGAGACACTCAAAACAAAGTTACTGCCTGTTGTAGAGATCAAGACAGTCAAGGATAAGGTTACAAGGGCCCAGATCACTTCAGCACTATTTGAATCGGGTAAGGTGTTTTTGAAGCCTACAATGCATGACTTCATTGAAGAGTTACTTCTCTTTCCTGATGCAGAGCACGATGACCAGTTTGACGCCTTCGATTTTGCAATTCAAGTTTCTAAATCATCTGGAAGAAAACCAGGGATAATTTATGGAGCGGTTGGATCATCAAGCTTGGACTTTGGCTTAAGACGAGAAGCCCCTTGGCCACGGTTTTAAAAAGTCTATCTCTATTTTTGTTTCATGGAGCTGTTGATTAAGAGTCTCGAGCTAAAAAGCGGTGAGAAGAACGTTTACATCGAGGGTTATGCCAGTGCTTCAGTTAAGGACCTCGAGGGTGAGATAATCACTGAAGAAGCATTAAGGCTGGCAGCCAGAGAGCTAACCAAAGAACCATACAACAAGCTTTTTATCAACCATGCTCCTCTCCGCCCCGACTCTGATTCAGTGGATAAACTCCCGATAGGCAAAGTTATCGATGCTTCAGTCATAAATGGCAGGCTGTGGATTAGGGCCATCCTCAATAAAGCTCATCCTCGCTTCGAAACGATTTACCGTTCAATCAGGGATGGCTTTCTGAATGCTTTCAGCATTGGTTTCAGAGCACTTAAGAAGGTGGGAAAGCAAATCAAGAGACTAAAAATCCTTGAAGTCAGTTTAGTATCAATTCCAGCTAATCCGCAGGCTATTATAACTGATGTCTATGAGAAGAGCATGAAACTCAACGAATCTGTTGATTTCAAATCAGTGTTCTATCCCAGGGCTGAGAAGTCAGCACTGATGATCGAGCTTGACGAGAACAAGGAGCTAAAAATCTTCTAATCTTTGAGAAGCTTCTCATTTTTGTTAAATCTGCTTTTTAAAGTCTATTTTTCACAGCCCCGATTATGAGCGAGAAGAATGTGAAAAAATTGGAAATAGAAAGAGAAACAGAGAGAACAACACGCAAACCACCACTCGACGAATTCATGGAAGTTGTTTGTAGAAATTGCAGCGAGAAACCTGAAGGAAAACAGACTTGCACAAACACATCGACCAGTCTATGTCTTTTGGCGGAGTTGTGGAAGGAATTTAGAGAATTGAAGCAGCGAGGTGAGGGGCATGCCTGATTACATAAAGATCCATACTCTGGTCGAGGAGTTCAGGCGAGACCTCATGAAACAGCTCGAAGAGTTTGAAATGGAGACTGTAAGGGAAGTTGAAAAGAGAGTAGAGAAAAGAGCCACTCAAGAGTATAGAAGTAACATCAAAAGCATTACAAAACTTGCTATGTTGAGAAAAGACAACGTTGAGAACTTCATAAGACTGGTTAAGGCAATTGAGGCCATAGAAAATAGGAAGGGCGAGATAGACTCGAGTTTTAAGCAAGATCTCAAGTCAAGGCTCGGTTTCAATGACTGGCAGGTTGAAGCACTCATTGATTTCGTTCAGATCGGTAGGGCTTACGAGCAGCTAAAACTCAATAAAGAGAAGGTTTTGGAACACTTGGAGGTTTAACATGAAGGCTAAGGCTTTTGGGCTGGAAACTTTCAAGAATGGGGTTTGCAGCCAATGCAAATACAAGACAAATGGCTGTGAGGAGCACATTGACTTATGTCTTTTGTCAGAGATTGCTTATTATGTCAGAAAATTAGCAATCTTAACCGAGCTCATGTCTTGCCGAATGGAACTTGATAATGCAGAGAGAAGCGAAAAACTTCTTTCAAAGCTTGAACAGCTTGAAAATAGGCTAAACAAGTTAGAATTGAGGATTGCGGAGGTTCTAGTATGACTGAAAATAAATTTGCAAGGACAAAAGAATTGCTTGCCAAATGGACCATTCCAGTAGGCGAGGAACGAGAGATCGAGATTGACTTTGCAGGCGACAAGCTATATTTCAGAGTCAAAGTGTTATCAGCCTCTGAGATCTCAGAGATTCGAAGAGCAGGAATCAGAATGGATGGAACAATCGATCCAGCTGTTGTTGAACAAGCAAACAACGAATTCATAAAAAAAGCTGTTATTGAGCCTGAGATTGGTCCTGAAACAATCCATCCACTACTTAAAGAGCTCTTACTTGAGGAATTACTCAGAATTCACGGATACAGCGATGAAATCTTGGAGGAAGTGGAAAAAAGTTACTGAGGAGAAGATCTGGTTCGATTTAGCCTATGAATTCAGAATTCCCAAAGTTAGTTTGCTTAAGGAAATGCTAACAGAGATAGAGGCCCTGGAATGGATGGTTTACTTCAAGAAAAGAGCTGAGGAGATTGAGAAAATGCACGAAGGATCAGTTCAACCAACAAAGAGGGAGCATTTGTTTGTTTTCAGGTGATAAAAATGGATAGTGTGGTTAGAGGCTTATACCTAGTACTTGCCTTGAAAGATCAGTATACGGACAAATTACTTCGAGCAAATCGATTAATGGATCAATCTGCAAAGAAAATGGCTACTATAGATAAATTAGCTGTTGAGTTAAGAACGAGGACATCATCTTATGCCTCAACAGTTGCAACAAAATTCAGAGAGATTAACGCAGCCTTGGAAAAGCACAAATTGGCTCTACTTGGAGCTGGAATGGCTTTAACGGGTTTCATAGGCCTATCGTTAAGAGGAGCAATGAATGAAGAGAAATATCGTAAAAACATTGAAAGTTTAGCTGAAGTGATAGATTACGAGAAGGAAGGATGGGAGAACGTCAACAAGGCCTTGCAGGATTACATAACTTCAGCTGAGAAATTAAACTACATCAGCAAGGAGACGAGGGCAAATCTTGTTTCTGAGTTAGTTACGATGGGAACCGCTAAGGATACTATTTTGAAATACGGCCCAGTCCTTGAGAAGTTAGGCATATCTTTAGGCAAAACAACCGAGGAAGTTATCTCGGCAGTTAGGAGCTCATTAGCAGGCTTACACATGCCATTTAAGCGATTGGGCGTTATTATCAAAGAAGAAGATGTTAAGAAGAAAATAGAAGAGATCAGAGATGCTCATAAGGGCTGGAGCGAGGAGGCAATAAGAGCTCAGGCAATAATGGAAATTGCCTACCCACAGATGATAAAACGTATAGGAGATTTTGAGAAGGCTACGGATTCAGCTTATGGCGATCTTGTCAAATTCAGGGAGAAGCTGAGCGATCTCACAGGAGACATTGGAGGAATTTACATTCCATACTTCAGAATGGCGGTTAAATGGACATCAAGATTCATCAAATTCTTAAATGCCAGTCCAATCTTAAAAACAGCCTTCGCATTCGGCACATTGGGAGCTGCGGCTGCATTATTGGGAGGTTTTGCACTGCCCAAGGCTTACAGCTCGATAAAGACTTTCTTTGGAATCTCTAAAACTGTAGCAAGCTTCATCTACACAAGGCTGATTCCTGCAACAATTGCTCAAGCTTATGCTACTGGCGGTTTAACTGCTGCATTAAGAACAGCAGCAATAGCCTTCAAGGGCTTCGCATTGTCTATGCTCACAAATCCAATCACATGGGTCATCCTCGGCATTGTTGGAGCTGTTCTACTATTACAGCACGCATGGGTCCATAATCTATTTGGATTACGAGATAAAACAATGGCATTTTTCAAAACGATCAAGGGAGGAATTGAATGGCTTATTGGAGGTTTCAAGTGGCTTGTTGACGTAATAACAGCAATTCCAGACAGAATAACAGCAGCATGGAGAGCAATAACTGAAAGCCCAGTATTCAAAGCCATTCAAATGTTTTACAGCTTTACTCCAATAGGTATTGCTGCAACAGGTATAAAATCAATTATGGAGTCTCCAATTGTTAAATCTCAGGCGATACTACCACAGTCTACAGTAACACCATCCATGGTCTCAACTACAACTGTCCATAGCCCAGTAACTCACACTGTAAACAATCAAACCCTCAGAATAGATAAAGTTGAGATTAAAACAGACGATCCAAAGCAGTTCTATAAAGAGATGAGAAAATTGAGGTTGAAACATTATGCTAATCCGCCTTAAGGAGGTGTGTGGATCTTGAATGAAGTTGTTGAGGCATATGTAAAGTTGTATAATAGAGTGGAAGAGCTTAGAAAACTGGTGTTTTTTCACAGACGGCCAATTATTCAGCCTATCGAAGCAATAAAACAAATTATCCAACCTATCGATGCGATAAAGCTTGCAACTGCAAAGATGCTCCCCTTCAAAATCCACAATTTACCAAAATTTAACGAGCTTTTACCTCTTGTTTCCACCAACACAATGAATCAGAGGCTGATAATGCTAAAATTGCAGGAGATTGAGGAGAGGCTTAGCAGGTTGGAAAACAAGGAAGAAAAGAATTAAAAATCACTGGCAACATCAGCAGCCTTAAAAAAAGATTAATATTTTTTAGCAGCAAATCTTAGCCCTTAACTGTCTTAGGATCCACATCTGGAACAGTTGTTTTCTCTCCATCGGCAGTTGTGACAACGTTCGTTGTATCTGTCACACTTGTGGATCCATCATAATGCAAGCCTGTAGCTTGGCAATGTGCATTATGATCCATTTTTATTTCATTGACCAGGTCAACCAAAGCGTTGTACTTTGCTTTAAGATCTATCCATACTCCTTCAAATTTGGGTTCGACTCCATTAGTCAACATTTCTTTGTGATTTAATTAGGATTTCTCTAAAAAATTTTGAACACTCTCTTGTTATATACTAGACAATTTGTCTTGAACTGAAACATTATAAACTATCACTGCGACGAAATTACTAGATGAAAGTTGTCCCAAAAAGCCCTACAAAAATTAGGGGTAAATTTGAGATCTGTCCCAACCTAAAGATTGATAGCGTTATTGAACTCGAAAACATGAGAATCGTTAAGAACGGAGAAAAAATCGAAGCACGTTTGGAAATACGGCTACCCCCAGAAATTAAAAAACT
The DNA here is from genome assembly GCA_003662995.1 of Archaeoglobales archaeon. Classification (GTDB taxonomy): domain Archaea; phylum Halobacteriota; class Archaeoglobi; order Archaeoglobales; family Archaeoglobaceae; genus B5-G16. The sequence continues at coordinate 1,372 of QMZC01000102.1, read as the reverse complement.
CTGTCATAAAAAAGTGGAGCTACTTTTAGAGGATGAGTTTAACCTCAAACTTAGCGCTTTAGCCCTTGTAGGAGTTGGGCTAGTAGGAGAATTAGTGTCTTATGGCTCATGTATTAAAATAAAAGTGAAAAAACCAATTTCGATTAGCGAAGAACATCTTTTCGAAGCCGAAAAATGGTTGAATATTTTGAAGGAAATTCCACCTGAAGAGCGGGAATGGATAATGAGAGTTTTGAAGTGGTGGAGACGAGGATTTGTTGAAGAGGACAAGATTGACAAATTTATAGATTTTTACATTGCTTTCGAAATGATTGGGAAAAAAGTAGCTGAGGAAGTAGCCGAAGAAGAAGCCAAGGACGATAAGGAAAAGAAAAAGATGAAAAACGCGTGGATTAACACTTTCTGTAAAAAATACGAGTTAGATAAAAAACAATTCGAATATAACGGCTATCGTGTTAATCAGATACGAGCTGCCTTATTGCATGCAAAGCATGAACTCCTCGACAAAGAAGAAGCTGAAGAACTTGCTGAAAAATATGCAGATGAATTTGGAATGGAGGTCTTGAAGAGTGTTAGAAAGTATTTAATGCAATATTTGATGTTTTGAAGTCTAACTTACTGAATTACAATAGCATAAGAACCGTCGTCTTTTCTGACAACAATCATTTGTAATTCGGTTTTGTCTTTAATGTATTCTCTTGGTAAACTAACTGCAGGGGTTTTAGCTCCACCGCTCTTCCAAATTCTTTTTTTAAACATTTCTACAACTTCGCCACTTAATTCAAATTTCATAATTATATTGTTAGTCAAATCTATATAAGTTTTGTGTTTGACAGTCAAAAAATATAAATACTATGACAGTCGTATAATTAATTAGACAGTCAAATAAGGTGATGCCCATGAGTAAGAAAAGAAAGATGTGGGATGAAATAGAACAAATCGAGTTCTGGAAGCGAATCCGACAGAAAGAGAAGGAGAAAGCTGAGAAAGAATCAAAGCAGCAGCAAATCCAGAAAAACAGCTTTTGGGTTGGAGTTGGGCAAATACAGGTTAGATTAGCTGCTTTTGTTTAATTTTTTGAGGTGGTGGTATGGGTAAGATCTGGATAATGGATAAGAGGGATTGTGTTAAGGTTGAATTCTACGTTCCAAAGAACTGGTGGGACTTCATTCAGGAGTATTTAGAATGGTCAGGACACAAAACCAAAGAAGAGAGAATTGAGGAGATCCAGCAAGAGATGAGTTGCAGATTTGGAATGTGGATAAACTTCTCCCTTACCGATGAACCAATGGGTTGGCATCCAAAGAAGGCTAAGTATTTCATCGAAAAATACGATTTAAGGCCGTTGATAGGTGCCAACATCTTTGTTTGT
>QMZC01000101.1 GCA_003662995.1 Archaeoglobales archaeon | reverse complement strand
AATGCTTCAATCAAATCCTTCACATACAAAACATCCCTCACCTGCTTTCCATCTCCATAAATTGTAATTGGTTTGTTAAGAAGCGTGGCAATAGCAAACCACGCAACCCAGCCTTGATCCTCTACGCCAAACTGTCTCTCTCCATATATGCACGACATCCGAAAGACACCAGTCTCCAGGCCATAAACGTGTCCGTACTCCTGCACATAGATATCACCAGCAAGCTTCGAACATCCATAAGGAGTGTGCTCGCATAGATCTATAGGAAAGTTCTCAGGAACCCCATGTTTGTATTTGTCATCTGCAAACTCGTACCTCTTATTTTTTTCAACAACTGGAATTTTGTTGACGTTATCTCCATAAACCTTGTTTGTTGAGCAGTAGACAACAGCTGTGCCACTTAGTCTCGCAGCTTCAAGAACATTGAATGTACCGATAGCGTTTATTTCAAAGTCTTCCCTTGGATTTTTCAGTGACGTTGTAACTGCCACCTGCGCAGCAGCATGGATGATAACGTCAACATCTTTACAGAGATTCTTTAACAAAGAAAAGTCCCTAATATCACCTTTGACAAAACTTACATTGCTTAAACCATTCAGAAATTCAATATTATGCTCCAAGCTAATGTTCTTGCCAAGTATTTCTCCCCTCTTCAAGTTATCCAAAGCAATAACCTCATACCCTTTCTCACTAAAGTACTCAGCAACGTGTGAGCCTATGAAGCCCGCTCCGCCCGTGACAAGAATTCTCATTTTTCCACCAACCTCCTGCTTAAGAGTTCTTTGTACGCTTCATCAAACCTATCCTTAGCTTCGACCTTCTCGCCCCATTTAACAAGCTCCTTCATCCCTTCCTCAAACGAAACTTTTGGCTCGTATCCCAATTTCTTTATCTTTGATATATCAGCAAAGCAATGCCTTATATCTCCTGCTCTGTATTTGTTCGTGATTTCGGGTTTAATCCTACTTCCATACAGTTCTATAAGCGTTTTTGCCACCTTCAGTATTGAGATCACTTTCCCAGTTCCGACATTAAATGCTTCATAGTTCGCATTTGAACTTTCCATTGCTAAAATGTTCGCTCTAACGACATCATGAACGCTCACAAAATCCCTCGTTTGCAATCCATCCTCAAAGATTAACGGTGGCTTTCCATTCTTTATCCTTGCTGAGAATATCGCACAGACGCCCGTGTATGGATTGTTTAGTGATTGTCTCGGTCCATAAACATTGAAATATCTTAATGCTACTGTTGGAATTCCGTATGCTCTTCCAATAGTGAGGCACATCTCCTCTTGGTCTCGCTTTGTTATCGCATATATTGAAGTAGGATGCAAGGGTTTTTCTTCACTTGTCGGTGTTGGCTTCACGATTTCTCCGCAATTTGGACATCTAAGCTCCCATTCCCTCCTCTTTAACTGCTCTTCTTCCCTCAGTTTTGGATGCACTTCTCCACAGTTATCGCATTCATAAGCTCCTTCGCCATATATGCTCATTGATGATGCGACAATTAGTTCCCTCACACTATTTTCAGTGTTTACGATCAGATCAAGTAACTTTGCTGTAGCATAAGTATTCGCATCAACATATCTCCTTATCTCATACATACTCTGTCCAACACCAACAGCAGCAGCTTGATGGAAGATTATTTCAACATCAGATAGAAGATTGCTCAACAATTCCTCGTTCCTAACATCCTCAAAAATATATTCGGCTTTTGGATTTAAATAATCTGGTTTTTTAGAGTGTACCTGTGGCTCCAAATTATCTAAAACAACAACATCATGTCCTCCTTCAACAAGTTTATCAACCAAGTGACTCCCTATAAAACCAGCACCACCAGTTACAAGGATCTTATATTTCAATTCACCACCTCCACTTTTTCATTATATTGTCTGTATTTATTTTTTCCTTAAGCGTTAGAACTTAAGCCATTCTATCATTCTTGTTAACCCCTCCTTAAGTTCAACCTTCGAATCCCATTTTAAAAGTCTTCTCGCCTTGCTTATGTCAGGACACCTCCTTCTCGGATCGTCAGGTGGCAAAGGATGAAAATCCAATGAAGAGTTTGAATTTGTAATTTTTTTAATAATCTCAGCCAATTCCAAAATCGTTATTTCGTTTGGATTGCCTATGTTGACAACCTCACCTTTTGCTTCATCAAACCAGGCTAATCGCAACAACCCTTCTACTTGATCGGTAACATAACAAAAACTTCTCGTCTGCTTGCCATCACCAAAAATCGTGATTGGCTTATTGTTTAAAGCCTGATGGATGAACCTTGACACGACCCTTCCATAAACCCCATCCGCTCGCATTCTTGGCCCATAAGTATTGAAAATCCTTGCAATTCTTACATCTAAGCCATGTTGTCTCATATATGCCATGCACATCGCTTCTCCAGCTCTCTTTGACTCATCATAGCAACCCCTCACACCAACTGGATTTACATCGCCATTGTACGTCTCAGGTGTTGGGATAATTTTGGCATCCCCATAAATCTCACTAGTTGATGTGAAGAGAAATTTTGCTCCATGTTTTTTTGCAATTCCTAATGCTATCCAAGTGCCAAGAGTATTTGCTTTTATAATTTGTATGGGAAATTTGTCAAATTCTAAAGGAGACGCTCTTGAAGCTAAATGCATAACAACATCAATCTTTTCGTCAAAGTATATGGGCTGAGAAATGTCATGTTTTACAAATTTAAAGTTTTCTTGGTTTAACAAATGTGAAACATTGCCCTCTAAACCACTTGCAAAATTATCCAAGCATATTACTCTGGCATTTTGTTTAATTAAAACATCGCACAACCAAGAGCCTAAAAAACCTGCTCCCCCAGTGATAAGTACGGTCTGGTCTTCAAAGCTTATGTTTTTGAGATTTCTGATAATTTCGGTTATTCCCTCTTGAATAATGTCTTCTTTGCCCATATTTATACCTCTAGCAATCTTATAAATTCTCTCATTGTCTCTCCAATTTCCTCATCACCTATTGCCAATTCAATATTTGCTTTTAACCAGTCCAACTTATTTCCTATGTCGTACCTCTTACCCTCAAACAAATAAGCATACATTCTTTCTCTCGTATTCAAGATTTTCATCGCATCTGTAAGCTGTATTTCATTCCCCTTTCCTGGTTTTGTCTCTTTAATACACTCAAATATCTCTGGTGTTAGAATGTATCTGCCCAAAATTGCAAGATTTGATGGAGTCTCATCAACATTAGGTTTTTCAATGAGGTCTTCAATTAAATAAACTGATTCTTCAACCTCTTTGCATGCCACGATTCCATACAAACTGACTTTTTCCAAGGGTACCTCTTCAACTGCCACAACCGATGTTTTGTACCTACGATACACTTGAATCAATTCTTTTGTGCATGGTGGGAAAGTAATCGTATCGCCCAACAACAAAGCAAAGGGTTCATCATCGATAAAAGACTCAGCGTACCTAACTGCATCACCCAATCCCTTTTGCTCTTTCTGCCTAACGAAAAATATGTCTATCTCTTCTAAAATCTTGTCCAATTCTGTTACATAATGATTCGGTTTTGGTACATCACTCCTGTCAAAGTGGTCTTCTATAGCCCTTTTACCTTTTCCAGTAATTATTAAAACATCTCTAATTCCAGAATTATAAGCTTCTTCGACAACGTATTGTATTACAGGTTTATGAACAACTGGAACCATCTCCTTAGGCTGAGCTTTGGTTATAGGCAACATTCTTGTCCCATAACCTGCAGCGGGAATTACAGCTTTTTCAACCTTCATCTTTTCACCTCATTCAAAAATACATATTTTAAATTGTTATCCTTTACAAATTTTCTTAACTCGTCATCGAGGCTTGCGAACTCTATGTTGCTGTGAAGGGCTGTTGAATACAGCAGGCAATCTATAATGTCTCTATGACCCATCTCATAGATTTCAAAAGCTTTCAAAACGATCTCAGCATTGATCTCTGCCTTAGCATAACATTCAAATATGCTCTTAATTCCAGTTTCGAAAGATTTATGATCGAATTTGCCTCTCCTTTTTAGTGAATTGACAACCTAAAGACACTCTAAAATGCTGAAGTCTGAATAATACAACTCGTAATCCCTAAGCTTTTTCAAGATTTTATCAGCTTTCACAACATCAATTCCGAGAGTTGGCAAGAGCAAAGAAGTGTCAAGCAGAACCTTCATATTTTCCCTGTTCCTCCAAACTTATCCTTTCAACTTCCTCAGCAGATATTTTGGCAAACTTCTTCCCATACAAAGCAAGATCGATTGGATCTCTTATAACTTCAACTATCATTTTTTCCCCTTCCACTGAGATTTTTACCCTATCTCCTTCTCTTACTTTAAGTAAATCCACCACACTTTTGGGGAGATAAAGAGCGTACTTCTTCCCGATTTTTGCCGGTACTTCCAGACTCATATTTAACACCAGAATACTTCTATTTTCCCAGAATATAAAATTTTTCCTGATTACTACCAACACACCCCCTCGTAAATTTTTGCCTCTCTCGCCCTCTCAACTCTTCTTCCGTCTATTACTATTTTTCCCTTATAATTTAATTTTTCAAATTCTTCCCATTCTGTGACTATTAGTACTGCATCGGAGTTTGCAATTACCTCGTCAGCAGAGTTAGCGTATTTAAGCTGTGGAAATATCTTCGCAAAGTTGTTCATTGCTTTTGGATCGTAAGCAATTATTTCTGCTCCCTCTTTTATTAATGTCTCAACTATAGGTATTGCTCTACTCTCCCTTATGTCATCCGTATCTGGTTTGAATGCTAATCCCAAAACACCAATCTTTTCACCTTCTAGTTTTGAAACGTGTTTTTTCAACAGTTCAATTAATTTCAAAGGCTGCTTTTCATTTATTTCTATTACAGCTTTTAGCAATCTTGGATTTTCACCAACTTCTTCGGCTTTTGCCATCAGAGCTTTAACATCTTTAGGGAAACATGAACCACCAAATCCAATTCCCGCTCTGAAAAACGATGGGTTAATTCTATGGTCTAACCCAACGCCTTTGAATACATCGTATGCATCTATACCGAGTTTTTTACAAATATTTCCTATTTCATTGGCAAAGCTAATTTTTGTAGCAAGAAAAGCGTTACTAGCATATTTGATCATCTCAGCGGTTTTTATATCGGTAAAAAATTTTGGGCATTCGAAAGAAGAGTAAAGTTCGTTTAAACTCTTCTTTGATTTTTCTTCCTTAGCTCCAATTACAATTCTATCAGGATTGAAAAAATCTTCTATGGCATTTCCCTCTCTCAAAAATTCAGGATTGACTGCCAATCCAAAATCTTCAAATGATTTTTTCTTTGATTTCTCTTCAATAGTTGGTTTTATAACATCCTCAGTCGTACCCGGAACAACCGTACTCTTTACAACCACCACATGAAAATCACCCTTATCCTTTAGCGCTTTACCAATTTCCACAGCAGCGGATTTGATGAACTTCAAGTCTATGGACCCATCTTTTTTTGAAGGAGTCCCAACACAGATAAAAGTTACATCTGTGTATTCTATCGCTCTTTTATAATCACTTGTAGCAACATACTTGTCTCTATTTTTTTTCATCAATTCTTCTAAGCCCTTTTCGTATAATGGTGGTTTAGCCGAATTTATTTTCTCTACCTTATCTTTATCAATATCAATAAAAATAACCTCGTTGTTTAATTCAGCAAAACCAATACCGGTGACTATACCAACGTATCCTGAGCCGACTATGGAGACCTTCATGTTAGCTTGAGTGGGGCGAAGTTTATTTATTTTTTTATGGTTTTATACCTGTGTCTTATTCTAAAACTCAAACTCATGGTTTCATAAAATTGTTTAATTTCTGCTCTACTCGAACCGGTGTGCGATGTTTGCAATCAAGTCGATGAAATTCCCACCAATGAGAGAATCCTCTGGTGTGAAGAGTAGACTGAGGTTGATTTAGGAATACTATAGAATGAATTTCATGGGGAAAAGAATATAAATCAAAGTGTAAAACAACTACTACGCTCCGGTGGTGTAGCCCGGCCAATCATACGGGACTCTCGATTCCGTGACCCGGGTTCAAATCCCGGCCGGAGCACTTTGTTTTATTTGAAATTTAGCACTTCTAACTTGTTCACTCAAAAAGCTAAAGATTTTTAAACGACTTAATTATCAAGCGCTATGTACGAAAAAATTAAGCCACCCGAGGAAGGAAGAAAGATTGAGTATAAGGATGGAAAACTCGTAGTTCCCGATAACCCAATAATCCCGTACTTTGAGGGTGATGGAATAGGAAAAGATGTTGTTCCAGCAGCAATTAATGTCTTGAACACTGCAGCAAACAAGATAGGAAGGGAAATTGTTTGGTTTAAAACGTTCGCTGGTGAAGAAGCGTACAAGCTTTACGGCAATTATTTACCCAATGACACACTTAACGCAATTAGGGAATTCAGAGTTGCCTTAAAAGGGCCTCTAACGACACCTGTTGGTGGAGGATTTAGAAGTTTGAATGTAACAATAAGACAGGTTTTGGATTTGTATGCAAATGTCAGACCCATATACTATCTAAAAGGTGTTCCAAGTCCATTGAAGCATCCGGAGAAGGTTGACATGGTCTTGTTTAGGGAGAATACCGAAGATGTTTATGCTGGAATTGAGTGGCAAAAAGGGAGTGATGAGGCTTTAAGGATCATAAAGTTTCTTAAAGAGGAATTTGGTGTGGAGATTAGGAAAGATTCTGGAATTGGAGTTAAACCCATCAGTGAATTTGCTACAAAGAGGTTGGTAAGGCTTGCAATTGAATATGCATTGGAAAACAAAAGACAGAGTGTTACTCTCGTACACAAAGGCAACATTATGAAGTACACTGAAGGAGCTTTCAGAGATTGGGGGTATGAAGTTGTTAGGGAAGAGTTTGGAGATGTTGTTGTAACGGAAAAAGAGCTGTGGGAGAATTACAATGGGGAGATACCAAAAGGCAAGATTGTAATTAAAGATAGGATTGCCGACAACATGTTTCAACAGATTTTGACGAGAACAGATGAATACGATGTTTTAGCTTTGCCAAACCTCAACGGAGATTATTTGAGTGATGCTGCTGCTGGACTGGTTGGAGGGTTGGGTATAGCTCCGGGCTCAAACATAGGAGATGGCATGGGTGTTTTTGAACCAATACATGGCTCAGCTCCAAAGTATGCTGGACAGAATAAAGTTAATCCAACTGCAGAAATACTTACTGGAGCTTTGATGTTCGAGTATTTGGGGTGGAAAAAGGCGAGTGAGATGATTAAAAAAGCCGTAGAGATGACTGTGCAGCAAGGAATAGTAACTTATGATCTCCACAGACAAATTGGAGGAAATCTGGTTGGGACAAGGGAGTTTGCCGAGGCAGTCATTGAAAACTTAGACTCTCTTTAGCTTGTTTATCTTCTTATTTTACTTCTCAACGTTAGCATACTTTCTCAAAACTCTTATCAAGATTTGGTACGGTATCAAAATTGGCTAACTCCTCTTTCTTAATCCACCTAAACTCAGTATGCTCCCAGTCAAGTTTTGGGTCAATCTTTTCCTTTAACTCAACCAAAACGGGGAAGACGATCCAAGTCTTTTTTATCTTGTTATCAACGAATTTGTACGGTCTTCCAAATTTAATTTTGGAAATTACATTCCCTTCAACCCCTGTCTCCTCCCTTAACTCCTCTAAAACCTTATATTCAATCGGTTTTACCTCATCCAGATATCCTGCGACGGTGTTCCACTTACCCTTATACGTTCTCACCTTATCGCTTCTCTTTAGAATCAGAATTTCATCTCCATGTTTTACAAAAACTGTAATAACTGGGGCTATATCGGAATTCGAATAATCAATTCTACCATCTGGGAGCTTAGGCAGGGTTTTGCCCAACACCTCTACAATTTCTAGGACCTCTTTTTCTTGCATATTCATGGTATTGAAATTCATCTTTTGTAGGTGGCAAAAACTTCTCCGTACTGCAACACATGACCCTCTATTGCTTTTTCCAGCTCTTTTTTAGTTGATCCAGCTTTTAAGTCCAGAAACGTATCCAACGCATAGACCTTAAAGAAGTACCTGTGCGTTTCCCCTTTCGGTGGGCATGGTCCGTTGTAACCTATTCGCCCAAAATCGTTTTTACCTTGGATAGCTTTAATTGGCTCTTTTAGCTCCTTTTCCTTTGGAATCCCTTCAGGAATTGTGTTAGTAGGCTCAATATTCCAAATTACCCAGTGGTTGAATGTTCCAATAGGTGCGTCAGGGTCGTCAACAACCATTGCCAACGACTTTACATCCTCCCCAATTCCAAGAATTTCTATTTTTGGCGAAACGTCCTCGCCATCGCAAGTATATCTTTTTGGAAATTGGTTAAATTCAAGTTTTACATCAAGGCTTGAAACGTTTATTTTGGTTGGCGTAGTCGGTGTTGGAGTTGAAACCGTCGGTTTCTGTGCACAGCTTGAAAGGACAATCAACATGGAAATCAAGAGCACAAGGTGTAATCTCATAAATCTAATAAAGCCGTTTGAACATAAAACCTTTTGGAAGCATTGTGGAATTCCAATTGCACAAGATTTATATGTAGTTTTAACTCTGAAAGGCTAAGCTCCGGTGGTGTAGCCCGGCCAATCATTCCGGCCTTTCGAGCCGGCGACCCGGGTTCAAATCCCGGCCGGAGCACCATGTTTTTCTGCTGTTTCATCAAAATAAGTTCTCTGAACCTGTCAAACAACCTATCCTCCAAAAATGCAGAAAGATTTATGCCAAACTCCTCAGCTAAGTCTCTAAGTTCCTTATTGATTGTAAGGGTTACCTTCACCTTACGTGTCATATCCGTATCATGCACGTATAACATACGTATAGTTTCCGAAATTTGTGTGATCTCATCTTGCATGTTGTCCCTCCTCCTTCAACCTTACAATCTCTTCCTTCAACTGTGCAATTTCAGCTAAATGTCCCACTCCTTGAATTCGATGCCAATCAGTCTCGTTGTTGTTCTTTTTCCAATCATTTCGAGCTTAACGACTAAATCGAATTCTATTCTTTCCCTATCTTTAGTGAGGATCTTTCGAGGGAATACCTCAGCAATGGTTTCGTTGTATTCGCTTTGATGATACTTGATTATCCTCTTTGCCACCTCGTAAGCCATGACTTCTTCCTGATTTGCGTTCTGTTTTATCCATTCTTTGTATTCTTCGAGCTCCATTTTAAACCTCCTTGAATTTCTCTCTTTT
>QMZC01000100.1 GCA_003662995.1 Archaeoglobales archaeon | reverse complement strand
CTGTTAGTTTTTCCTCTTCTCTTGTGTCTTACAATGTACCTTATCTTCCTCTCTGTCAATCTGCCGTAACCCATCAGTTGTTTGAGGGTATTTAAAGTCAAATTTTTTGGGACTATACAGTAATGTGGACATGTCTAAGTTTTGTAAAGTTATGAGTTTTTGAGGTACCGATTGAAGATTCTCGGTAGCAATTTATCAGACTTCCTCAACCAGAATCCTGCCAAGATTCTGAGATTCATCGTTTCTCACAGTTCGTAAGGATAAAAAAGTTTGAGTAGAAATTGCCAATTTTGCGAGAAGGAGATTAGGGAAGGCCAAAAAGCAAGATTTGTTACAAGCATTATAAGTGACACAGGATTGACTGAAAACAGCTTTGGTCATTGCTCCTGATGCAGAATTGGAAATTGATAAAATAACAGATGATTTGCTATTGCATAACGTTTTTATGAGAAATGCTATAAAAATTGTCAAATTAATATTCACACTCCTAATTATTATAGGCTGTATTCAACAAGATACTGTTAAGGATAGAAGAAATAACTTGTCAGATTTGCTAATCTTTCTATCAATTTGATTAGAGATGTAGCAATATTGAATTTTAATAAAGAGTGGGTGGCAATCATAACGTTTGAACTGCCTACACCATGCCATAACACGAGTTTTAAAGGAATCAAGTTTGAAAATTTAATTTTTGAATACAAAAAACGCTAAAAATCAAGTTTGCATTCAAGTAATTAAACAGTACAATCAAACGATAAGTTTGGGTAAGCTAAAAAGTGAGACTACTCTTTAAACATATTTATAATAAATAAAAAAAAGTTTGCAATTGTGAGCTCTCAGTTTAAAAAATTTAACATATATATTTTCTAATAAATAGTACTATAACAATTGCAATCAGGAAATAAAAGGGTTCAAATCCTGGCGTTGGTTTTGGTGGCGTTGGAGTTGGTTTTTCTATTGTCTCCGTTGGTCTTTCGGGCACCTGATTTTACTGTTGAAACTTGTATAGAAATTGGCACTATTTCATTATCCAACAGGTTTCCTGAGATGTCCATTAAGGTCACTTCCCCATAATAGTAACCTTCAGTAATGCCACTACTATCCCATTCTATAGCAACAGACGCTTCTCCAGCAAGATTCTTAAGAGTCCTCAGCGGTAAGCCAGCCACGATTTCATCAGTACCTTCATCCCTAACCACCACTGATAAAACAACATCTTTTGGATTTCCTGAGTTCTTTAGTTCTAAATTTAGGTTGACTCTATCTCCAGGTTGATAACTGTATTTGTCTAACGAGAGTTTAGTTATTTCCACTGTGGAAAGAACGTATTCGACCTTAAACGTATATTCTTTATAAAACTTTACTTCTGTCGTTTCATTGTTATAGTAAAAGGGAAACATATCTATTCGGAGGGGGTGCTTCCATCAGGATTTTCCTCTAAAAGTTTCCATTCAAATTCTCTTTTCAGATCTGGAAACCATCCTCCTGATACTTGGGGAGGTTTCTCCTTCTCGTTGACATGCTCAAGTTTGTAATTGGGTATCTTAAGTCCGCTAGGGCAAAAACAAATGGCTTTGTGTTTCCGAAATCAACGTTGTAGGAGTCTATTGTATTTGTTGTAAGATCAGGATCTCTTCCCCAGCTCCATCCCCCACCATCGTCGTATCCATGACCGAAATAGACTATAACATCAGTATCAACGCTATGCTTAAGAAAATTGTCCATCGGTAAAGCGCCTTCATAGCATCGATCTTTGAACACATCGAATTCATCGTCGAGCTCTTCAGATATCTTTTTAATTCCGCTCCAGTGTATCCATTTGTGTTTACCCCCACCGGCAAGAGCATAGGCATTTGCTTTTGGATGATCGTTCCTATAGAATTCGGCTTGATTGTGCCAGACTTGAAGGCTTGCCTCTATGGGTTTTATCAGTTTAGCAGCATTATTACCGATTATCCTGCCGATGCACAACTCAGGAAAGAGCTCCTTACCCTTGGTGCTTGCATAAGGATAATCCGTATTGTGGACATGATCTGGACCGTAATGTTGTCTTGACTTTTTTGTCCATGATGGTATTATCTCTGTCTCACCAACGATGAGGAGGTAGCCATCATCCGTCCAACTGGGGCATAACCTGTTAGACCACTCACCCCCTCCTGAATCAGTGATTTGATCCCTTCCGCATCAGGATATTCCTAAACATATCCCAATACTCCACGTTTTTCTTTAGCCAACTCTGCCATGAGGCATAATAATCTATTAACATCATCGTGATTTGAATTGTACCGAAATAGATGAGCAGGGGTTGTAATGATGAGGTAATCTGCACCCCCTAAAGGCGTTATCCACTTCGGTTGAGCTGCTCCATCCTAAATCAGCAAATTGCTGAGAATAATGTTTGCCATCATACCGGTAAGAAACAGTTATGCTACTTGCAATTGCATAGTCGTCAAACTCTCGAAAGAGTATAGGTACCAAAGTATACTCTATCTCTATTTGCTCATCCCAATCCAGGCGATCTTGTTCGACTCTTATTTGAGATAACTTTTGATCTTGGAGATAGGACGTATCTCCATGGGACCTAAATACGAAGCCTCCAGAACGTCTTGTAACAGGGATTTCACTTATGCTTTGAAAGCCTGTATTGTTGATGGTTATCTCGATGTCTCTAAGATTGATTAAGCCACCCCTTCCTGTGTTATCTATTGTTAGCGTGACCAAAAAAGTAGTTGTCTCTTCTCAGCACATTTAAAGAGGGAGTAACACTTGGTGCAGGCTGAGGAGGTGGAGGTGGCTCGGTAAGATTGACTACAATGCTGCTTGATCCAGAATTGCCGAACTCATCATAGGCTATCACTCTAATTTCATGGAGACCAAGTCCAAACGATCTTGTAATGAGAAAAGTTTCAGTTAAAGGTGTTTCGCCTTCGCATACCATTCCATGATACCCACCTCTGCATGCATAGCTTCTCTCCCATACTTTGTACTCTTCACCATTTTCTTCAACCATGCATTCTATGTATCTTACTCTATATCCATAATCATGTGTTACCTCTATCTGCATCGATATGCTTCGGTTAGCATAGAAATTATCCATATTTTCAGGACTGATGATCCGTACATGAACGGGGGAGAGCTCAGCCGGGAAGCGATTTCGAACAGTTACATCCTGAGTGGCCTTAACCGCATTCCCGGCGCCATCAAAGGCCTGGGTTGGTGATCAAGTAGTTGCCGTCATCCAAATCTCTGGTATCGAGGTCCCACTCAAAAGGGGGTGCATAATCGGTGTACATCGGCTTGCCGTCAAGGAAGAAAACAACTCTGTCCACGCCGATGTCATCCTGAGCTTCAGCCGTGATGGGGACCTTGCCCGAAAGCTTATCGGGAAGCCGGAGAGAGACCGTCGGCTTCGCCTTATCTGGTGGAGAGCGGGTCTCAAAGCTGAGGTCTCGACTGCTCATCTTATTTCCGCTGGAATCCTTGGATTCGACCATGAAGTGATATGTTGTTCCCGCCTTGAGCTTGGTCAAAGTTAGACAGTGCTTCTTAACCAGATCATAATCCCCTACCACAAACTCATATTTCCCAGCATGATTGTCATACCTAACCAAACTGTCGCTGGCTTATCGGTCTCCCAGCAGATAACAGCTGAGGTCTGGGTTACTTGGGAAATGGTAGGAGTAGAGACAATCTGGGGCGGAATAGTACCTTCTTTTGGCTTTTCATCAGGACAGCCATCATCATCTTGATATCCATTAAAAGTTTCTGGGTCATAAGGGCATTGATATAAACAATTTTTTATTCCATCTTGGTCAGAGTCGCGATCGTCACAAGGATCGCAAACATTACCAATTCCATCCTTGTCCACATCTTCCTGATCCATAAACAAGAATTATCACCTAACACTTAAGGATGACTCCGGCCGATTTGAAAAAATTTAAATTTAAAAAGAAATTTAATAGAAAGAAGACAACACAAAGAATAGAAAAAAAGAGTATCCGCCCGCTACAGCGAAAGAATACCGCCGGGTCCGTCTATCTCTGCAAAAATATCTACTAAAGATTCAAAAATCTTATTTAATTGAGACTCAACTTTTACTGATGCGTGCCTACAATACATTAACAAAGAGAGAGGAGGAATTGGAGCTAAATAAGACTGTGAAAATTTACGTTTGTGGAATAACTGCATACGATTACTCTCACATTGGTCATGCCCGAAGTTCAGTCTTCTTTGATACTTTGAGAAGATATTTAGAATACAAGGGTCACAACGTCGTTTACGTTCAAAATTTTACAGATGTGGATGACAAGATAATCAGAAGAGCGGTAAAAGAGGGCAAAACGCAGAAAGAGATTGCTGAAAAGTTCATTGAAGAGTACTTTAAGGACATGGAAGCGTTAAACGTTAGGAAAGCTGATTTCCATCCAAAGGTTACCGAAAACATTGATGAGATTATAAATGCTGTCAAAAAGCTGATTGACAAAGGTTATGCTTACGTTGTCGATGGAGATGTATATTTCCACGTTCCAGCCTTTAACGATTACGGTAAGTTGTCCGGCTTTAGCTTGGAGGAATTAAACAGACATAGAATTGAACCAGACCCAAGAAAGAGAGATGTTAAGGACTTTACTTTGTGGAAGGCTGCAAAGGATGATGACATAAAGGCTAAAGCGACTTTTAACTCACCGTGGGGTGAGGGGAGGCCAGGGTGGCATATAGAGTGTTCCGTATTGGCAACAAAGTATCTTGGTGCGCCATTCGACATTCACGGAGGTGGAAAGGATTTGATCTTCCCACACCACGAAAACGAAAGGGCGCAGAGTTACGCTTTATTCGATGTTGAGCCAGTAAGATACTGGATTCACAACGATTTTGTTACGATAAACAAGAAAAAGATGAGCAAAAGCTTAGGAAATATAATTCGCATCAGAGATGTTGTTGAAAAGTATGGCGGTGAGGTTTTGCGATACTTTTTGCTCACAGCCCACTACAGAAGTCCTCTCGATTTTAATGAAGATGCTTTGGAAAAGGCAAAGAGATCATACAACTCCTTAAAAAATTCCCTTGAAGTTTTAGATATGGAGATTGCAGCAATTAAGACTGGTATGGAGATGAGAAAAGTGGAAGTAAAAGAAAATACAGGAATAGAAGTAGATTGCGAGAAATTCATCAAAAGGTTTGAGGATGCAATGGATGATGACTTCAACACCCCAAAGGCTTTAGCTGTTTTGCATGAATTTTCAAATTTTGTGAATAAAATGGTAGGCAATGCGAAATTGGATGAGTTAGAGAAGCTCTTCAACACATACAAAAAGTTATGCAGTGTTTTAGGATTCTTCGAGAAGTACGAGAGAATTCCCATATTAGATGCCAAATCAGTAGAGTTAATTAAAGAAAGGGAAAAAGCAAGAAAAGCAAAAGATTTTGAAAAAGCCGATAAAATTAGAGATAGATTTAAAGAAAGAGGAATTCAGCTCGTAGATACACCAAGGGGAACGAGATGGAAATTAGATCGTCTTGCAACATAATCTACAAAACATAATCTACAACATAAATTTATATAGATTGAATGTTGATAAGATAAAATGGGTGTAATAAAAGGTCCAGTCGGAAAAATTATAGGAATTATACTGATTACGTACACTTTGGCACTATCTACCTTTACGTTGAGCTTTATCAATTTTAGTGCAGCAATAAAACTAATACTGGTGAAGTCTTTTTATTCTCTGAGTTTTACAGAGTTGCTAATACTTAGCGGCGTTATACTTTGTTTTGGTGTACTCATGCTGCTGGCAATTTGGGTTAAGTCATATTATTGATTTCATATTTATAGTTAATTAAAGTCCATAAAGCCCAAAAATCCTTGCATTTTCATCTGCAATTTTTTGAATTTCTTCAATTTCCTTTTTGCTTAGATGCCTAAATCTTGCCTGCCTTCTTAAATATTCCTCAACAGGCTTTTTTTCCTTTATCTTCATGACATCAGTAATTTCACCATTAACAACTTCATAGTTTACCCATAGGGCTGTCTCATTAGCTAATCTGCCGATTTCAATTGATTCGTTACTTTCAAAACCCCATCCTGTTGGGCAGGGTGTTAAGATGTGAATGTATTTTGCACCATCAAACTCCATAGCCTTTTTAACCTTCTTGTATAAATCCTTTGGATACGATGGATTGGCAGTAGCAACGTATGGGATGCGGTGGGCTGCAACAATCGATGGCAAATCTTTTTTAAACGTTTTATTGCCAATGCTAACTTTTCCGGGTGGGGAGGTTGTTGTATATGCTGCATAAGGTGTGGAACCGCCCCTCTGTATCCCAGTATTCATGTAAGCTTCGTTATCAATGCAAATGTAAATTACGTTATGCCCCCTCTCCAGCATCCCTGACAAAGCTCCAAAGCCAATATCTACTGTTGCGCCATCACCAGCAAAGACTGCAATGTTTACTTTTTTGCCTAACTTTTTCATTGCAACCTCAATGCCGCTAGCAACTGCTGGGGCATTCTCAAACAGCATGTGAATGACTGGAACTTTCCAAGCACATCGTCTATACTGTGTAGAATAGATTTCCAAGCAACCGGTGGCTAAGCAAACAATCGTGTTTTTGCCCAAAGCCTTCATTGCAATTCTAACTGCCAAAGCCTGACTGCAACCAGCACATGCTGTATGTCCTTGTAAAAACAACTCTTCTTCAGGTAACCCGGCAATCATGTATAAACACCCCTTAACCCAATCCAATCTCCTTCCTTCTCAGCCTGTTTTGCGTCTTCTATTATTCTGTGTATGTCCTCTATTCTAATGTCCCTGCCACCTAATCCAGCAACATAACCAAAAATCCTTGGTTTTTCCTCAACATTGTAAAAAGCTGACTTGATTTCGCTAAACAAAATACCTTCAAAGCCATAGCTGAATGCTCTGTCAATAACGATAACAGTTTCAACATCTCTCAAAGCATCTCTAATTTTATCTTTGGGAAACGGTCGGTATGCAATTAGCCTTAACAAACCAACATCTGCACTAAAGTTATCAATAGCATCCTTTATCGTTCCACAAACAGAACCCATCGAAACAATCGCAACATCCGATTCCAGCTTGTATTCCTCAATTAAGTCAAACCTTCTGTTGAATTTTTTCTCAAATTCCTTACTTTCCTCTTCCAATTTAGTCATAGCAACATCCATTGCCAACTGTTGATCGTACTTAAACTCCATGTAGTCGTCAGGTAACGCATAAGCTCCAATCAACATTGGATTCTCAACATCAAGCTTGTAGTTCGTCTGATATTCTGGCAGATAATCATCAACTTGCCATTGCTCAGGAATTGAAACTGGCTCATAGACGTGTGTCAAAGTGTAACCATCCATGCAGACCATTGCCGGAAGCATGACTTCTTCAGCTACCTTGTAAGCTATAAAAGTGAAATCAACGGACTCCTGAACGTTTTCAGCATAAAGCTGAATCCACGATGCATCCCTTTGAGCCATAGTATCAGATAAATCGTTCCAGATGTTTAGCGGAGCAGATAACGCTCGATTTGCGACGTGCATGACTACTGGCAAACGCATTCCTGAGGTGGCAAACAATACCTCGTGCATCAGCGCCAAACCTTGAGATGATGTGGCCGTATAAGCCCTAACACCACAAGCAACTGCACCAGCTACTAAGCTTAAGGCTGAGTGTTCTGATTCAACGTTTACGTATTCAGCATCCAACATCCCATTTGCAACTAACCAAGCCAATCTTTCAACGATGTGGGTTTGGGGGGTTATAGGAAAGGCTGCAACAACTTTTGGCTTACAAAGCCTGACAGCCTCAGCAACAGCATGGGAGCCTTCGATAACAACCATTTTTTCTTTGTTTTTCGTTTTTGCTTTATCCTTTACTCTGCCTTTGTTTTTAGTTTTGCCCTTAACAGACACAACCATCCTACCACCTACTTAACCTCCACAACCATCGTTATCGCACCCGTAGGACATTCCTCAGCACATATACCACATCCCTTACAGTAGTCGTAGTCCGGTTGTGGCAATCCATCAACAAACTCGATGCATCCCTCAGGACAGTAAAGCCAGCAATTTCCACATTCTATGCATTTAATCTCACACTGTGTTTCCTGAGGACAAACCCTTCCACAAATCGCCGGCAATGCATTTTTATCTCTAATTATTGCTGCTGCCCTCTCAAAATCTCCCTCTGCAATTGCCTTAATAAAAGCGGGAATGTCAATGTTAACAGGGCACCCATCAATGCAGTTAGCTTCATTGCATTGGCAACACCTCAAAGCCTCTTGCATAGCCATTTCATCTGTATAGCCTAAAGCAGCCTCATCGAAACATCTAATTCTAACCTTAACGTCCAATTCAGGCATCTTGATTTTTGTATCATAATTAACTGTATTAGCAGTATCAATCATATCAACTCTCATAGAATCCCCTCAAAATTTCCTTCTCTTCCCTCCCAAAATCGGGATACTTCCTTGCAAAATCCTCTTCCTTCTTGAAAATCGTCAGTCTCCTTAGCAGATCATCAAAGTCAACTTTATGAGCATCAAATCCTGGTCCGTGAACGCATGCGTACTTTATTTCACCATCATACCTAATTCTACAACTCCCGCACATCCCGCTACCATCAACCATTATTGGATTTAAGCTTGCTATCGTTCTTATACCGTATTTTTCAGTCTCTTTGGCAACAAACTTCATCATAATAGTTGGACCTATAGTTATAACTTGATCAACCTTTTCTCTCTCCAACAAATCCCTCAAAGCGTGTGTGACCAAGCCCTTAATTCCATAAGAGCCATCATCCGTTGTAACGATAAGCTCGTCACTATACTCAGCAATCTTGTCCTCCCAAAATATGAGCTCCTTTGTCCTTGCTCCAATAATAGATACTACCTCATTTCCCATCTCTTTGGCTTTCTTAGCTGTAATATAAACTGAAGCGATGCCTGTTCCACCACCAACGATGACTATTGTGCCCTTCTCAATTTCAAAAGGCTTTCCTAATGGTCCGGCAAGATGATAAAGTTTATCTCCAGCCTTTAACTCACCAAGCTTGTAAGTTGTCTTACCAACCTCTTGAAAAACGATCGTTATTGTCCCTTTTTCTCTATCAAAATCTGCAATTGTTAGCGGTATTCTCTCCCCCTTCTCATCAACCATTACGATAACAAATTGACCAGCCTTACAATAATCAGCAATAGTTTGAGATTTAACAACCATCTACTTCAACTCATTGTACAAATCTTTCATCACAACTATCTTATTTTCATGGTT
>QMZC01000099.1 GCA_003662995.1 Archaeoglobales archaeon | reverse complement strand
AACGTATTTAACCTGTGATCACGTGTCAAACCTATTGGTTTTAGATGCTGCAAGGTGGTTTAACAGAATTTTGTTCAGCGGTGTAGAAGGACATCTACCAGAAGAAAAAGAAAGAATGCTTGAGAAGATACATGTAACCAAGGAAAGGATTTTGGAATTGGAAAGTAAAGGTGTTAAAATCTTAAACTGCAACGATTTGGTAAAACTGGGCATCATAATGTAACTTATGAATGTCAATACAAAGTTACAAGAGGCAAAGCTTTATTCAAGGATAAATAACAAAGTAGTTTGCAGGTTATGTTGGCACAAATGCAGGATTGAAGACGATAAAACAGGATTTTGTGGTGCAAGAGTCAATTTTGGAGGAAAATTGTACACACTAACGTATGCAAACCTTAGTGCCATTGATAGCAGACCAATAGAGATAAAACCGTTTTATCATTTCAAACCTGCATCTTCAAGCTTGACATTCTCAACCTACTCGTGTAATCTCACTTGTCCATGGTGTCAAAACTGGCATTTATCAAAAACTATGAAAGAGGGCTATATAATTCAGCCAGAAAAGCTTATCCAAATTGCCTTGAACAACAAAGATTTAAGCTTATGTGCAAGCTTTAACGAACCAACTTTGCTGTTTGAGTATCTGCTGGATTCATTTAGGTTGGCAAAAGAACATGGTTTGCTCAACACAATGGTTTCCAACGGTTTTATGAGTTTAAAAGCTCTAGAAATGTTGAAAAACGCCGGTTTAGATGCAATGAACATCGATATTAAAGGTAACGATGAAGTTTACGAAAAGTATTGTGGTGGTAAGGCTAAATACGTGTGGAAAGTTGTAAACAAAGCAATTAAACTCAAATTGCACGTTGAGGTTATCAATTTGATTATAACGGATGTTAATGATTCATCTGATGTTATTGAGGAGATAATTGAAAATCATTTGAAGTATGCTGGATGTAGCGTTCCACTACACTTCACAAGGTACTTTCCAGCTTTTTTATTTAACAAACCACCAACAAAAATAGAGATTTTGGAGAAAGCAATCGATATGGCTAAGAAAGAAGGTGTGGAATACGTTTATATTGGAAACGTCAGAAGTAAATTTGAAAATACATATTGTCCACGATGTCGGGAATTGTTAATCAGAAGGCATGGTTATGAAGTAATAGACAACAAAATTAAAAAAGGCAAGTGTTTTAATTGCGGAAAGGAAATCTATGGTGTTTGGTAAGTTTGACTTTTGAATTTAATTTTTAATATACTGATGTTGTCCGAAATGCCAGAGCAAATCTTTGATAATTCAACATAACCCTAAAAAATCGTTCTTAATAAATTTCTACTTGCGTTAATACAGTATTTTTTCCAAATCATCTCCACCGTAAAAAACCTCCTGAATGCCATCATAGATGTCGTCCATCCCAAAGCCCTGTGTGGATGATGCTATTATCAAGGGTCTGAATAGTCCCAAATCCTTCAACAGGTGGAAAAGCTCTAAACTCATGGTTTTTCTCTCATAACCAAGACTATCATAGAGACTTTCTGGATTTTCACTCCATTCGACTATTCTTTTTAGTTCTTCGTCACTCAGCAAATCTGATTTTGATAGTACTGGAATTTGAGGTATATTTAACCTTAAAACTGCTGAAGAACCCATAAAAAGTAAAGACAAAAATCCATTTGGCGTTTTTGAGACGATCGGATCAAACAGATATATCATCGCACTCCTATCTCTCCCCAATCGATTTACAATTATTTCACTGCTGCTCCTCAAAACAAACAGTTCCATTTGGCCGGGAGTATCTATCAGTACGTAAGGAGCAGTGTAGTATTCTATTTCATCTTTAATCTCATCTATAATCGTAGCTACCAAGTCTGCTCCAATTACCTGCGCACCATTTGGTCCAACTTCGTACTTTGCCATTATATCTTCTAATGTAAACCATTCCCTAACATCAATATCTGCTGAATAGGGGACATTGTCCGCTCCGGGATCAAGATTTATGGCAATGTTATCCAATTTCTTAAAATCAAGCCAGTCTGAAAACGCTTTGACCAGATAAGTCTTTCCAGAGCCTGCAATTCCAACAACGTATATGTATATTTGATCCATGCTCTTAGTTTTTTCCAAGCAATAAGAAGTTTGGGTTACCTTTCGTTTTTATTTAAATAATTTAAATGATTACTGTCGAGTTATATTCTTTTCCACAATCTCCTCAAAGGCTTTGATGAACTCCTCCTCCTTCCCCCCCTCAATTAGAGTTGCAGCGGCAATTCTATGGGTTGCGTCAGCCACACCCCCCACAACTTCGCTGGCAGCAGGGATTAATACGTCGAAACCCAACACTTCTCCTTTGAGTATCTTTCTTTCCAATGGAAACGGGGCTCTTGCACTGATCTTAACTACGTTCCAGTCCACTTCACCAATATCTGGAATTCTGTTCGGGCAGTTCTGGAATCCCAGCAGGTATTTGTCCTCTTCAACAAAAACCATATCTTTAATCCTTTCACAAAACTCTCCAACAGCCTTTACACCCATTGGGGAAAATGCGTCTTTTAGATGGAACCACTGAGTGTACTTTTCAACGTGTAAGCCGTCCTCCCTCAACATCTGTATGGCTTTCTCAAACTTCTCGTTTCTCAACTCTCTCAATTCTTTCACTTTGTTGATTGTGGTGTCATCGAATCCCTCCAAGCACGCTTTCACACCCATTGCGTAACCCCTCTCTTCATACCCAACTGCTCCCAAAATAGTCAGCCTTTCCGCAACCACATCTGCAAACTCACCGAAGAATTCTAAGTAGTACCTTTCTTTGTGACCCTCAATTTTTATCTTAGCCTGGTCCAACATTAATGCATCTTCCAACGCACATCTATCAAACCCCAATACCCCTCCAGTTCTGTCGTGATAGTCTCCAACTGCTCCAGTCACTGCTAAATACGCATAGTCTCTCATTTCTTCCTTCATACAAGTTGCTATTATGTAATTTAAAGATGAGGCACAAACAAAAGTATCACCAGAGATACCAAATAGTTCGGGATCAAACACAAAAACATCCTCGCTGTCAATAGCCTTTGCGGGATGGTGGTCTATAATCCAAACTTTACATCTTCCTGCATTGATTTCATCAATCATCTTGGCAGCCAAACCCGCTAAATCTGTGTAAACAACTAAAGAGCCGTCGTACTTATTGTGAACTGCCTCAACGATTATTGGATGAACTTTCTCGATGCATATCAATTCGACTTCGAATCCCAACATCTCAAAGAGTTTTGAAAGTATCGCTGCTGAGCATATTCCATCTGCATCGTTGTGATGTACAACGGCAATTTTGTTGCCAGTATATTCGCTAATCTTTTTTCCCATCTTCTTTACGTTTTCAGCGAACTCCTGATTTATATAACAGCTCGCCATTCCACTTATTACCATGTGCATAATTGATTGTCTTAGACTAATAAAATTATCTAAAATGAATAACCAAGATAGAACAGTTTTTAAAGTGTTAAAATTACGATAACCATGCATCCCCTATTAAACAAAAAAGGGTTTGTAATAGACATCGATGGAGTAATTGGGAGGGGCGAATCTCCAATAAAAAAAGGCATAGAGGGTGTAAAAAAATTAAGGGAGTTAGGTAAGAAAGTAATTTTTGTGTCAAACAACTCAACAAGAAGCAGAAGAATAATGATGGGTAGATTTCAAAGGTTTGGGTTAGATGTTGATGAAGATGAACTTTTGATGGCAACCTACGCAACAGCAAGGTTTATTGCTAAGGAAAAAAGGAGTGCGAAGGTATTTACAACGGGAGAGCCAGGTTTGGTTGAGGAACTGGAATTGGCGGGTCATAAAATCGTTGAGTACGATGAAGCGGAGTACTTGGTTGTTGGTTCAAACAGAGGAATAAATTTTGATTTGATGACCAAAGCTTTGAGGGCTTGCTTAAGCGGTATCAGGTATTTGGCAACCAATCCCGATAGGATTTTTCCTGCCGAAGACGGTCCTGTGCCGGGGACAGGTATGATAATCGGTGCATTGTACTGGATGACTGGAAGGAAGCCTGATGTTGTTGTTGGCAAACCATCCAAGATCATAATGGAGGAGGCTCTGGAAATTCTTGGTTTGAGTGCTGAGGATGTTGTGGTAGTGGGGGATCAAATCGATGTTGATATCAAGGCTGGCAAGGCGATTGGTGCTGAAACACTTCTCGTTCTGACGGGGGTTACAACAAGGGAAAACATCAATAGCATGATTAGCAGGTTTGGTGAAAAACCGGATTACGTTCTGGATAGTTTGTCAGACTTGTTTGACTAAACATCAAAACCTTTTTTAAACTTTTAAATTTCCAAGCCCCATGAAGTACAAGGTTGCCATACTCGGAGCTACAGGGATGGTGGGGCAAAAGTTTATTCAATTGCTTGACAAACATCCGTGGTTCAAGATAACGTCTTTGGCAGCTTCGGAGAAGAGGATTGGTAAGATTTACGGTGATGAGGTAAACTGGGTAGTGTCATCTGACGTTCCGAAGGGTATTAGAGACATCGAAATGGTAGCTTTAAATCCAAAGGATGTTGATGCTGATATAGCCTTCTCCGCATTACCATCTGACGTTGCAAAGAACGTTGAGGCTGAATTTGCCAAAGCAGGATTTGTTGTTGCAAGCAATGCATCAGCCTTCAGAATGGTTGAAGACATTCCATTAGTTATACCAGAAGTCAATCCCGACCACTTAAAGCTGATAGAAATTCAAAAGCGAAATAGGGATTGGGATGGTTTTATTGTAACGAATCCAAACTGTACAACGATCGTTTTAGTTGTAAGCTTGAAACCATTAATGGAGTTGGGCTTGAGATGTGTTAGGGTTGCATCCATGCAGGCTTTGAGTGGTGCTGGTTTTCCCGGCGTACCATCATTGGCGATCACAGACAATATAATTCCATTCATTAAGGGTGAAGAGGATAAAGTCGAGAATGAACCGTTGAAGTTACTGGGCAAGTTTGATGGGCAAAAGGTAATTCCAGCTCAAATAAAAGTCTCAGCCTCATGTCATCGTGTTCCAGTAATTGATGGGCATACCGAAGCTGTGTGGGCTAAGTTTGACAAAAAAGTGGAGGTTGATGAAGTTAGAGATGCTTTTGAATCTCTAAAACCTTTGGATTTGCCAACCTCTCCAGAAAAGGTTATTGTTGTGAGAGAAGAGGCAGATAGACCTCAGCCAAGGCTCGATAGAGATGAAGGAAAGGGTATGAGCGTTGTGGTTGGAAGAATAAGAAAAGATGGAGACAATTCGGTTAAATACATTGTTTTGGGACACAACACCGTAAGAGGTGCAGCAGGAGCAAGTATCTTGAATGCTGAGTTGATGGTTAAGGAGAAGTACATTTAATTCAATTTTGTAATTATATTTTTTAAATTTCATATTTGAACAAAAAATATTTTAATTTTTAAAATTATTACAATTATGAGATTTAAGATAGTCCAAACCGTGTTGCCAGAAGAGACCATACTCGAGTTAAAGGAGGTTAGTGGAGAGAAGACTGTTAAAAATGCCCTGTTTAAAGCTATCATACACTATTTGGAGTGTCCAGAAGCTGGAAGTGAGGAGGGGAAGATAATGGCGAGTATGAAAAGACACAAGGGTAGATTCCCGATATATCTTGAGAAAATAATGAAAGAGGCAGTTCGCTGATTACAAAAACCCAGAAAGTTTTAAAATACCTAGTGCAATGTCCAACTATGGACATGCTCAGAGTAGTTAACTTGGGCGTCAAAGTTGATGGTAAAAAGATTTTGGAACACGTTAATCTGTACGTGCAAAAAGGTCAAACTTATGCGTTATTTGGACCAAATGGAAGTGGAAAATCGTCACTTTTAATGACATTGATAGGAAATCCCACATTCAAAGTATTTGATGGTAGAATTATGTTTAAAGGTAAGGATATCACCAGTTTGCCGACAGATGAAAGGGTAAAGATGGGCATGGGTATGAGCTTTCAAACTCCACCAAAAGTTAGTGGTGTGAAGCTCATTGATGTTTTAAAGTACTGTGCGAGGATAGGAGGGTATAAAGAAGAAGACATCTACGAATTTGCAGAGATGTTAAACATGAAGGAGTTTTTGTACAGAAGTGTTAACGTCGGGTTTTCTGGGGGGGAAATAAAAAGGTCGGAACTGCTTCAATTAATGCTAATGAATCCAGACTTTGTGATGCTAGATGAGCCCGACAGCGGAGTAGATTTGGAGAATGTTGCCGTTATTGGGGAGGCAATCAACAAGTTGCTGGAGAGAGACAAAAAAGAGGAGGAGAGAAGGAGGTCTGGATTAATAATTACTCACCAAGGGCATATTCTGGATTACGTTGATGCCGATTACGGCTTGATTCTGTACAAGGGTAGGGTGGCTTGCATAGGCAATCCCTACGATATTTTGGAGCAGATAAGTAAAAACGGTTATGAGGGGTGTTTGAGGAAATGCCTAAGAGAATTTCGAAATCTAGAAAATCTAAACAACCAAAACAAAAACTTGAACCAGAAGTAAAAAAGAAGATAGAGAGTGTCGGAATTGAAATGAAGCCTGAGACAAGGTCAGCAACTTTTTTGCAGGTAGATCAAGATGTAGAGGCTGTATCAAGTTTTTACGAAGGTGTTGAAATACTAAGCATCAGGGATGCTTTGGAGAAATATGAATGGGTTGAAGATTACTTTTGGAGAGCTATAAAGAGAGATCAGGATGAATACACAAAAGAAGTGGATGTTGAGGATGTTAATGGTTATTTCATAAGGACTTTTCCAAATGTTAAGGTGGAGTTTCCCGTTGAGGCTTGTTTATATTTAAAAAGCCCAAGAAAACAGAAGGTGCACAATCTGATAATTGCTGAGGAAAATTCTGAGTTGAACATAATTTCTGGTTGTACGTCACATCCTGGTGTGGGTTCGGGAATGCATTTGGGAATATCAGAGTTTTATGTCAAAAAGAATGCTAAGCTAACTTTTACGATGATCCATAGCTGGGAGCACAACATTGAAGTTAGACCGAGAAGTGCTGCAATCGTCGAAGACAATGGTGTATTCATAAGCAACTACGTTTTGATGAATCCAGTTAAACTTGTCCAGATGTATCCCACTGCTTATCTGGACGGTGAAAATGCAAAGGCAATATTCAGTAGCATAATCGTTGCATTAGAAAAATCTGTTGTTGATGCTGGTAGCAGAGTTGTGTTGAGGGGTAAGAAAAGTAGTGCGGAGATTTTATCAAGAACGATAAGTAAAGGTGGAGTTATCTATGCAAAGGGGCACATCGTTGGCGATGCACCAAATACAAGAGGTCATTTGGAGTGCAGGGGCTTGATGTTGTCGGATGAGGGCGTAATACACGCCATCCCAGAATTAGAGGCTAAGTATCCAAATGTCGATTTGAGTCATGAGGCTGCAATTGGTAAGATTGCTGAAGATGAGATTTTCTACCTGATGTCTAGGGGTTTGAGTAGAGATGAGGCTACCGCTGCTATTATCAGAGGTTTCATGGATGTTGAGATTAAGGGATTACCAGAGTATTTGAAGAGGGAGATTGACAAGGCAATTGATATGGTGGAAAAGGATTTGTTTTAATGTTTGATTTTTAAATTTGTTAGGGATTTTAGTGTCTTAGATTTAATAAGTTGGACATTTCTTGCTAGTTGGTTGCGTTCCCAGTTTACCTTTAATGGATTTATAAATACGACTCTTATTCTCAGTTTAAAACTAAGAAAGATAAAAACAGCTAGATTGTTGATTTTGAATAAAGTTTTGACTTAATTAAGAACTAAAATAAAGCCAAAATTTCAAGCAGTAAGTTTAATTAAGCATAAACCAATATTACTATGCCCCAAGCGGGGAGTGGGTGGAGTGTGCGATGCATACAATGAAGCTCTCCGCAAGCTTGGGGAGACACCATGTCGCATGGTCCCTAGGGGAGAGAGAGTTTGCTTTCAATGAACCCAGGGCAACCCCGACATGGAACATCCCAGCAGGGTCAGCCGCTGGAGTGTGCGATGCATACAATGAAGTGCGGTGTTAGCTGCTGGGGCAAACGCTTTAGATACATCATAGCTTTTCAAAATCTTTTGGTGAGATTGTTTCAACAGCTATGCAAGACAAAGCCTTTGATTTCCAGTAATCGTCACTTATTCCATTAGCGATCTCCATAGCCTCATTTAACTCTTTGTTTTTAGCAAGTTTTGAGGATACATAAAATAGAACTTCAGATTTATAGATATCATCAACTATATTATTTGAAAACTCCAAAGCCTTGTTTATATCTCCTATCTTGAGAAAATCGATAACTGCATTTGTTAAAACCTTTGATTTTAAAAAGTCGTCAACATCTTTTATATTTTCAATAGCCTCCTCTACGATGTCGGCTATATCATCGTATTTATACCCGCTGTTTGCCATTTCGACAGCAATCTTTAACAAAGATTCTGAACTTGTCGATTTATCTTTAATGCTCCTTGCCACATTTATCGCATTCTCAAACATATTGCGTTCTATCTTTTTTGAGGAGGCATGGGCAATTTTTAACAGTGCTTCAACCTTCCAGTATTTTTCTTTTATAAACTCAACAGCCCTCAATGCTGTGTCGATCTCGTTCGTTTCCACAAGTCCTGTGATTAGGTTTAAGATGTCCATATCGTTTTTCTCAATTCTTAAACCCTCATTTAAAACTGTCCTATAATCTTTTTTTGTTTTAGCCAGTTCAATCGCTATTTTCAAAAGAGTTCTCGAACGTATAGCTTTGTCGTTTATACATCTTACTACATCCAAGGCTTTATCAAACAATTCCTCATATGGTCTATTTGCTTCGTAAAATACATATCCAATCTTCGCTAAGGTCTCAGCTTTCCAGCTCTTTTCTCTGATCATTTCAGCAACTTGTAACGATTTCTCAAAATCTCCAGCCATTGCCAGATTTACTGACAAATTGGATAGTGCTCTCTGAGACCGATACTTTAAATTTTTAGCAACCTCCAAGGCTTTATCAAACTTACCTACATCGCACAAATAGGATGCTATCGTCTCCAAAGCATCCAAGCGAAATCTCTCTTCAACAACCTCATTTGCCATGTTTAATGCATCGTCAAACCTTTTAGCCTTAGCCATCTCAATTGCGATCTTAGACAACGCCTCAGAATAATGGAGCAAATCCATTCCCTTCGCTATTCCCAACGCCTCATCAAGAATTTTGTCATCGTCAAGGATGCAAGCTATCTTTGCAAGAGTAATTGACTTGATTATATCGTTTTTAATTTTCCTCGCCAATTCTAAAGCATTTAAATCCATAACAATACTTTACCCGACTTATTAAAAGGTTGTGAGCAATCAAATTTATTGCACAAATTACAGAAAAATTTAAGTTTCTCCCCTTTT
>QMZC01000098.1 GCA_003662995.1 Archaeoglobales archaeon | reverse complement strand
GTATCTCAAACCTCTCCGACTTCTTGATTTCCTTCGGCAACTCTTCAATCGCCTTTTCTAACAGTTCCTCGTAGCTCCTCATTGTGTTTAATTTGATTTGGTGTTAGATAAGTTTTGTTGTTGGCTTTATGCCTAAACTCAAGTCTATGACACAATCATGTCCTTTGAGTAAATTACATTGTTTAGAGGCTTGTAAATCAAAGTTATTCTTACGATGTCCCCGCTTACTAGATCGATTCCCTCTCCACTGTTTTCATACTTTATGCGAAAACCAATTTTATCTCCTACATCCCATGAGCCATCTTTTTTGTAATGCAACTCTCCCAAAAACTTCGTGCAGTTGTGGGGGCTTGTTTGAATAATAACATCACCTACAATCCTTTTTCTAATAAAAGTTGAATTACACTTCCAAGGAAAGTCGTCTAGCACACCCTTTTTAATTATCACATCATTTCTATAAACCTCGATTAAAATCTTTAAATCCTTTACATCGATTTTATCCCCTCCCATGTGAATTAACTCTACAACTTGTTCTTCCCACCACGCATTTCCAGATTTTGGTAGTATCTTTGAGTCTTTGACACACACAAACGGAGTCTTTTGCAAGTTTATATTGAAGATAAATATTGAAATGCTTAAAATCAACGTTAGGGTTATTATAAGTAAAAATCCTAAAACATTACTTATTCCCTTGCCCATAAATAAATTTACAAATCTAAATTATATTCT
Source organism: Archaeoglobales archaeon (assembly GCA_003662995.1). GTDB lineage: Archaea > Halobacteriota > Archaeoglobi > Archaeoglobales > Archaeoglobaceae > B5-G16. Next base: position 8,685 of record QMZC01000098.1, on the reverse strand, counting down.
TTTCTATTTTTATTGAACTCAAAATAGTTATAACAAACTCTGCTTAATTATGACGTTGAAGAGACTTGCCCGCATTAGCATAGAAATAACAAGATAATTATATAGCAACGTAGTTCAAACATCATCCAAGACTGCCAGAATTCTCAGAACTTCATCCAGCCCAAACATCAGTGTGGATAAAAAGTTCGAGTTGTTTCAGTCTTTTCTGCTTGATTAGTGTTTAAATCCTGTAAGGAATGGTTGTAAGCTTTTATGCTTTACTGTTAGGTGGACACATCTGGAATAAATAATACAAAATAAAGTTAAACAAAGTCAAGCATAAAGCTTTTGCCCGTTTCAATATCCTCGTCGGTTAAACTTATCGTCTTAGTAACGTTTCTTGCTGTTATTGTGTAGGGTGTTGGCTTCACAGGATACTTCGTTTCTTGGGCATACGGAACAATGAATTCATAGCTACCGTTTTCAACGCTTACTATCTGTTTGTAAACAAACGTTCTGTTCTGGTTTGTTTTTACAGTTGTAGTTATCGTAACACTACTTACGTTTTCAGGAACCTTGCCCGTTATTTTAGCCCCTTTTACATACTCGAAAATTTTAACGTAACCTGTTGACGTAACATTGATCTTGCCAAATTTTCCAAAGTTGCTGTTGTAAATAAGTCTGTATAATATTTCATTTAAACCCGTCCAGCTATTTTGGCTGGTAAATCCACTTTCATAAACCATTCTGTAGTTTTTCAATCCACTTCCATCCAGTATGTGGAACTTTGCTTCCATTGTTCTGTAATAGTTTACACTTGGTATGTCAAAGCCAAAGGCTTGAATTGCGTTTGGTGGTAAAGTCCATCTATCTCTTGCTATCCCCAACCTACCATCAGCAGTTATGTATGCTATTCCCCTCCCAGCATAGTACATCTGCCCAGCTTTATCCAAGCTACCCTCAGCCCACACTGCCATTGCAAAAAACTTGCCTGTAGCCATTTCTACATCTGTTATTACATATTTAACACCCAGTTTGTCTGCAATCTCGTTTGCATAACTTTCATTGAAAGCTGTGAAGAATGGTGCTGCCCCAGGTACATTGTTGTATTTATTACCAATCCCCTGCTGGAACGGGTTTGCATTGGGAATACGATGGGCTATTGCAGTTATCCAATGTCCATAATCCCACCAGCTCATAATACCGTAGGTACCGTTTGGATAATAGGGATAAAGCTCTCTTGTGTTGGGGGAGGGCTGATAGAGTTTGTAGTAGAATTCATCGTACATCTCCTTGTTGGGTGTGTTGTGGCGCATCCAGACCAATGCGTCGTACCACTGTTTGTTAATTCCCCCAGCAGCGTATTTGCTCTGTTCGTAGGCTGTTACAAAGGTTGGATAGAACAAAATGAAAATCAACAAAGCAGAAATCACGATTTTTCCATAGCCTATTTTTTTCAATTCCTTTGAGTTGTTTGTTATCACGCTGTTTACAGCATCGTAAAACCTAAATCTCCTTAACAAAGCGTCAAGCATCACCGCTGCAAATACTGCTGCAACTGCTCCGAAATAATATGCGAATCTGTTTTGTCCAGCTAAGGCAACAAGCATCGCGAAGCCCCAGATTAAAACGAGTAAGTACAATCCCTTTCTTTCCTTGATTAGCAAATAAACCGTATAAAACATTCCGGGAATTGCGAAGAAGAAAGCCATTGAGAAGTGATACCAAGCATTGGCTAAGCTAAACTGCCCACCTTGAATGAAGAAAGGTTGGACTTCCGCAATTGTCAATGCCCCACCTTTCGGTTGAAAGATACCGATAATCCCTATTATCTGGTTTGCAAAGTCTGGGAAAAATACTAGTATGCCACTTGAAAGCATAATTGCAATAATGGTTACTGCTACCGTAATTGAATATTTTTTGAATCTAGTTGTGATGTTTATTTTCCTCTCGTAGATCTCTACTGAATAAAATAAAGTTACTGTTAGGGTAGATGCCAGTAGAACTATTAATTGGAGGGGTGTGTAAGACATTGTACCATAACCAGGCGCCTTAAAAGCAAATGGTAGGTAAATAAATGCAGCACTGAGAAAAACAACACAAGATATAGTTGTAATAGCGAAGGTGTTTACTTTAATAAATCCTTTTAACAAGTATAATATAAATATAAAAAGTAAGATCATCAATGCAGTAACAAATCCTGCCGCCCATGCTAAAAGGTAAAGTCCTAGGGCAAGTCCAGCAAGTACTAGTAAACACAACTTTGTTTTTTTGTTAACAAGGTCTTCTACTGTCCTTATATTCTCAAAACAATTAATTGATAAAGTAAATAAACATAAAGTAGAAGTCATCCAGAAGACTTCCCATACGTGGTGGTCGTTAAAACTCAAAACACTTCTATGTAAAAGTTGTCCAGGGATCATTATTACGAGTAATGATGCAATTACACCTGTTTTTTTATTAAAAACTTCTTTAGCAAACAAGTATACTGGTAATGCAAGTAATGCCCCGCCAATTGCTGGAATGAAAACTATAACGTTGCGTATCGATTCTGAATTCGATGCTCCAATAAGTTTAGCTATTATTGCACTGAAATAGACTAAAAATGGCCCAAAATGTGTATAGGTTCCATAGGGATAATTTGTAAACGCATCGAACCATATTCTGTTTGGAAAATTAGCCAAACAACTTTGAATGAGCCTAAAATAGTACCACGGGTCATTACCACTTAACCGCGCTCCATCCATCCAATCCACAAATGTCCCATTCCAAGGCCCGATTATTCTAAAGTATAAACCTACAACTACTGCTATTGCAATAAAAATCCATTGCCAGAATTTATCTAATTTTTCAGGCATCGGGTGTGATATTTGAAATAGAAATTTAAACTTTGTTATTCGATGTCAATAATTATCAAGATACTCTGGATAATTACAATTGGCAGACGTCTAAGCAAAATAATTTTATTTTTTATTAAGTACTTAAATACAAATTATCTTTGTTTTGATAAGAGCAAGTCTATTAGTTTTATCCATTCTTTTGCTATATTTGACCATCTAAGCTTGTCAGGAGGATTATACGTAGATCTAACTTTGTATACTCTTAAAATTGCATCTCTAATATCTTTTGCTTCTTTAGGATTGACGAAGTACGTGCCTCTATAGTTCAAGAGAGATTCTCTCAATCCACCCACCCGCGTAGCAATTATCGGCAATCCAAATGACATAGCAATATGTGCCACTCCACTTTGTGATGCTCTTGTATATGGTAAAACAAGAACATCGCTTGCAGAGAAGTATAGTGAGATTTCATCATCTGAAACATAGCGATTGATTATAGTTATCTTATTTTTATAGATTGAGTTTTCAACTAATTTTACAGATTCCTTATCTTCCCAAGTTTCCCCAACAATTAATAGTCTCGATTTCCCTATTACTTCGTCTGGTAGCATTTCAAAAGCCTTTATGAGGTATTTCACTCCCTTATATGGGCGTAATAAACCAAAAAACAAGATTGCAAAATTCTCATTAATTTCAATCTTCTCTTTAGCACTCTCTACTTTTTTATAGTGATCATATATGCCATGAGGGATTATTGAGATTTTTTTTTCTGAGATTCCATAAATTTTACTTATTAACTTTTTATCTGATTCAGAATGGACAACATGGTGAGATGCAAATTCTCTAATTAATCTACCCATAATTCTAGAATAAACTCTTATTGGCATTATCGAGTCTTCAAGAGGATCAACGACCTCGTGGAACTCAATAATCATAGGTTTCTTGCCCGAAAGTTTGTTTAAAAGTTCCATTGTAAGATACATGTGGGCGACACTTGATGTCCACCACTGGAGTATCATTGCATCACATTGCTTTGCTATGTGGTAAGCTTTAACCCACGTGTAGGGGTTGTGCCAGTCCAAGATTTCAAAAACTTCTACATTTTCATTAAATTTAAGCTTTGTTAACTCTTCACCAACCCTCTTCCAGCCGGGAAAAAGTCTTTTTGGTAACATATTTCGGAATAGAATAGTTTTGACGTCAACGAACTCCGATAAAGCATTTGAAAGGCGGATTGTGTAATAACTCACACCTGAAAGAAATTTCTTTGATGGGCCTATTAAGGCAATTTTTTGTTTCATGGAATTTTAGCCTTAATTAAGGTAATGATTGTTCACCTTCGCTTTAATTTCAGGTATTCCTCCGCAGACAACATTAAGTTTTTTGCGTTTTCAATCAAGCTATCTATTAGCATTGCTTGCTGCTTACTCCAAACTTCATTTGGTACAGCCCTAACCCATCTCGCATAAAAACGGGTAAATTCAAGTCTTTGTGCAAAATTCCTTTCTCTTTCAAGGTTATCCAATACCATAAGCCTCACCATCCACATTCATTTTTTTCATAAATTCGCTGAGCTTTTCTCTATCAATGTAATCCCTGAATATCTCCCACAGATATACCGCATCTTCAATATCTTTATCGTTACCAAGATATAACTTATATGCAATCTGGACTTCTATCGGGGAAATGTACATTACCTCTCCATTTATTACTACCCTTAATCTATTCCTAAGGGAGAATTTATCAAATTCGTTTTTTACAAATTTTAATTCAATATTTGGAATTACAGTATCAATTTCTGCAATTCTTACAGCCAGTCCTTCATTCAGCATTTCATATAAGGTTGCTGGATTATCAGAATTCAGGAAGTAATAATTTTCTTCCATTATTTTTTCGTACAAATTTTTGAATTTGTCATTGGTTATAAAGCTAACTAAGATATCTATATCCTCCGTCCCCCTTGACCTACCAAAAAGAATTGAAACGTATCCACCTACAATTACGTAATCTATATCCAAAGCTTCCAGTATCCTAATAAAATTGAAAATAAATTTATCAAGTCTTGTAAGTATTTTGTTCTTCATTCTAATTTCATTTCCTTCAAACTCTAAGTTCACAATTTTTTTATGGTGTAAGAGCTAATAAATGTTTGCTATAACATGTATTTTTTATAATATATAATCAAAATTATTTCACAGCCCAAACTGGAAAAATACTTTAAATTTAAACTACTTGGAAAAAGGCCAAAGCCATAGATGGTACCGGATTTTTAAGACTACAAATTTGGAGAGGTGATAAGGATTAGATAAACCTCTTGATGACAGCATACCTAAAGCAAGCTGGGAGACTTAAACATGCTGAGAAATTGAATAACTTTTTAGCTAATATTTTTTTAAATTTAATGATAATTAAAAATTATAATAACTATGTAGCAAGGATTTAAATAACACAAAACTGTGAAAAGTTTCATATGAAAGTACTTGTTACGGGTGGAGCTGGCTTTATAGGATCACATATTGTTGATGCGCTTGCTGATAAGCACGAGGTTGTCGTTCTGGATAATTTAGAACCTCAAGTACACACAAGAAAACCGGATTACCTAAATAATAAAGTCACGTACATTTTTGGAGATATAAGAGATAGGGGAACTTTGAAAAAAGCTCTGGATGGTGTTGAAGTAGTACTCCATCAAGCCGCTGCTGTAGGTGTTGGTCAAAGCATGTATCAAATTGAAAAGTACGTAGACGTGAACACGATTGGTACAGCAAAACTGCTTGATGTGCTTGTGAACGAGGAAAATGATGTAAAGAAGGTTGTGGTTGCATCGTCAATGAGCATATACGGCGAGGGAGCTTATGAGTGCGATGATTGTGGAGTCGTTTATTCTGCTTTGCGCTCAGAAAAGCAGCTTAAGCGGAGAGAGTGGGAAATGAAGTGCCCAAACTGCGGAAAAATTGTTAAACCGATACCAACAGATGAAGAGAAACCCTTAAAACCCACTTCAATATATGCTATAACGAAAAGAGATCAGGAGGAAATGTGTCTGGTTGTCGGCAGAGCTTATGGAATTCCCACAGTCGCTTTGAGGTATTTTAATGTCTATGGCCCGCGCCAATCCCTGAATAATCCATATACAGGAGTGTGCGCAATTTTTTCCTCACGGATAAAAAATGGAAAACCTCCATTAATATTCGAGGACGATTTGCAAACGAGGGATTTCATAAACGTGCGCGATATAGTTCAGGCCAACCTGCTGGCAATGGATAAGAGAAATGCAAATTACGAGGTTTTTAACGTTGGGACAGGAAGTCCAATATCAATACGGGAGGTCGCAGAAACCCTAATAAGACTTTACAACTCCAAGTTAAATCCTGAGATAACGAATAAGTATAGAGCAGGAGATATCAGGCACTGCTTCGCAGACATCTCAAAAATAAAAAGAAAGCTCGGATTTAGGCCGGAGATTTCATTTGATGAGGGTATGAAAGAGCTCGTTACATGGGCTGCAAGGGCTGAGGCTATGGATCTATTTGATAAAGCTCATGAGGAGTTGGTGAGCAGGGGTTTAGTTGAATAGCATGATTAAATTCTCGATCGTAATAATAAACTGGAATGGAAAAGAAAAACTCGGTGAATTGTTGGATAAGTGTCTTGAATCTGTGTCAAATACAAAGTACAGTAATTTTGAGGTTATCTTCGTTGATAATGCGTCTACTGATGGAAGCTATGAATACGTGCGATCTAAATTCAGTGATTTTATATTTTTAAGAAATCCAGAAAATCTTGGATTTGTTGGAGGAAATAACGTTGGTGCAAAGCTTTGTAGTGGGGAAGTTATAATTTTCCTGAACAATGATACGATTGTGGATCCTCACTGGTTAGATGAGCCAGCAAAGCTCTTCGAAAATCCTAAAATTGGAATAGTCCAGTCAAATCTTAGGTTGCTAAGCGATCCACGAATCCCTGACAGCATAGGGCATAGCATCAGTGCAATAGGTTTGCCAATAGAAAATTACTTCTTCATGGATGAACCGGAAAAGCCCGTACCTATTTTTGGTGGTAAGGGCGCAGCGTTATTCGTGAGAAGAGATTTATTCGAGAAACTTGGTGGATTTGATGAAGATTATTTCTTCTACTTTGAAGAAACAGACCTGTGCTGGCGTGCTCGCTTGCTTGGATATGAAGTTTACTTCTCCCCGAATTCCATAGTTCTTCACAAGGGTAGTGGAACGTTCAAGAATGGAAGACTGCTTTACCATAGGCAAAAAAATACAATTGCATCCATGATAAAATGCTACGAAGCTGGAAATCTCCTGAAATACCTGCCATTAAGACTTGCGTTTGAATTCGCTGGCATAATTTATCTCCTATTGATGGATCCATCGCTTGCAGTGGGTAATGTAAAAGCATTGTTATGGTTAATAAAAAATATGAGTAAGCTTGTTAAAAAGCGTAGGGAGGTTCAGAAGGGAAGGATTACAGAAGATCATGAATTATTCAAGCGAAATTTCATAATTAAATCATTAAGGTTAACGCTTAAATATACAAAGAGCCGATTGGAGAAATTTGAGGCAGTAATATGAGGATAGCGATAGTAGCCCCATATTTCCATCCTGTCGAGGGAGGAAGGGAGAGAACAGTCCTTTTTCTTGCAAAGGAGTTGGCAAAAAAACATTTTGTTAAGGTTTTTACTACAGACCGAACCCCAAGTGGTGATAGGATTAAAGCTGGATTTAAGAGCTGCCCCTTCTCCGTTCGGAGGGTCAAAAGCGTTCACATAGCTTTTAGATTTGAAATTCCTGCTGAAGCTCCTGATAAAATAGCTAAGGAGATTAAAGAGTTTGATATTGTGCATATAATCTCTACAGACAGTACATTTACTTTTTACTTCTTAATTCTGGCCAAGATGCTTGAGAAACCAATTTTAGCTACAGTTTTTACTCCATTTGCACTTCTAAAACATCCAAGAAAAATTTTACGTCCTTTCCTCTTGTTTTTTGAATTTCTATCTGTAATTTCGATGCGATTGGCAAATGCCGTTCAGGTAAAAAATGAAATTGACTTCGAGCTTGCGAGAAAATTCTCAAAGAGTGTAAAGCTTGTGCCTGACGGCGTTCCGGAGTACTGCTTTAAGGCCAAACCATCGCTTGACTTCAGGGAGAAGTATGAGTTAAAGAATAAAAAAATTATACTATTTGTGAATAGAATACATCCACTCAAGGGCCCCCAGATTTTAATAAGGGCGATGCCTAAAATCCTCAGAACTTTTCCTGAGGCTGTTGCCGTTTTAATAGGACCAGATTCAAATGGATATACAACCAAGATGGAAAAGCTTGCAGCGAAGTTTAATCTTTCAGATAGCGTACTGTTTCTCGGATTTGTTAGTGAAGATGAGAAAATTGCAGCATACGACGCTGCGGATGTCATTGTAATTCCGAGTGTTGGTGAATTTACCGAAGCTTTCTCAATAGTTTTATCTGAAGCTTGGGTTCGCAAGAAAACTGTGGTAGTGACTCCAAGCAGAGCCTTGAAGAGCAGAGTTAAACCAGGAACAGGGTACGTTGCTGGGTATGAGCCAGAAAGTTTTGCGGAGGCTGTGATAAGGGCATTAGAAAAGCCAGTTGAACCACCAAAAGTTAGTTCATGGAGTGAAGTGGCGGGAAGGATTGAACAGATATATTTAAATTTAATTAAATAATATTGAAATTTTGTTACTAAGTTAATCCCAATGAGAGTGCCACAGGTTTACTCGCTATGCGATATCTATGTACAGCCCAGTGTGATAGAGCCCTATGGGATTGCTGTGCTAGAAGCGATGGCTTGCAAAAAGCCAGTTGTAGGTACAAGCGTTGGAGGTATGCTGGAT
>QMZC01000097.1 GCA_003662995.1 Archaeoglobales archaeon | reverse complement strand
AAATTTCGATTGGAGTTTTTAACCAGCTTAAAAATTTTGTGTATGGCCTTGGTACTGGCATTCCAACGATTTCTTCAATCTCTTTGTATTTTCCATTCATAGCGAGACTTTGCAACTCGCTTGCATCATAAAAAATTCCAGGACACCAATAACGTTTAAGAAATGGATACAGGTATGGATCATATTTTCTGTTTTTTAAATTAATCAATGCTTTCCTAAGCCTTTTAAAATTAAAAGGTGCGTAATAAACAAAAAACAGCTCGCCAAGATTACACAATCTACTTAAGTTCCTTCTTATCCTCGATATACCTCCCTCATCATCAGCCCTTACACCATAAATTTCTCTGATTTCATCAAAGCTTACAAAACCGGAGTCTTCAACCAACTCCACTATTTTACCCATGGGAGTCTTTTTAACAAGAGACCTAATAAAATCGATATCTACTTCTTGGAAGTTAATTCCTGCCTCATAAGCAGCAAGAAAGCCTTTATAAAGAGATTCGTAATCCTTTGTATCTGGAGTAGCTATAAAAACTGCATACTTCATCTTTCCAGTTTTACGCATAATTCTTCCTAACCTTTGCACGAATCTTATTGAACTTGCAACGTTAGACCAAATAATCAGTAAATCCACATCTGGCAAGTCTATTCCTTCCTCACCTGCCGTGGTTGCAACAATTAATCGTGTATCTTCATCTCTGGCTCTCTTTATTGCGATTTCCTGTAGTTCCTTACCACCATGCAACTTTCCCATAAAGAGTACTGGATTCAGGTGGTTAAATTCCTCAGCGATCTTTTTGGCTATTATAACCCTGTCCACGAAAATTATAGCTTTATCAAAATCCCTTTTGAGAATTTCTCTTAGGGCATTTAGTTTATGATCCTCCCTTACCTGCTTCAATTTATCATACGCGTAACTCAGGATTTCCAGTCTTCCCCTTTCTAAACTGTCAATTATTGCACTCTTACCATCTCTGCAAAGCATCCTTTTACCTAAGCCGATAATGCTGCGGAGAACCTTGTATCCCTCATCCAACCAAAGTTTCTCAAAACTGTGGTACACATCCTTTTCAATTGGTGAAAGTTCAGAATCGTAAACATCGAAGTACCAATCTGGAACAAATTCTCTTATTTTGGGATCGTCGTATGACCAAATGTATATTTTGCCTATCGTCTCCTCAATCTGGTCTTTAATTTTTGTCGGAATTGTGGCACTCAAGCCCAACCTGTAAGTAAAATCGTAATTCCTCATTAACTTTGAGTATGCGTGCTGTCCAACAGTGTGGTGGCACTCATCAACGATTACAGCGTCAAAATCCAAAAAAGGCAGATCGTTGTATGCTGTGTGCGGTGTTGCAACTATAACTGTCGCTTCTCTCCAAAGCCGTTCTCTTTTTTCAGGATTTACAACGCCGTATATTTTTAGAACGTCCCTTAATGTTGAATTTTGAGTGTAATATCTATACGTTTGCTCTACCAGAAATCTCGTGGGCTCTATTACAAGGATTCTTCTAGCTTTTCGATTGTTTAGCAAGTGAGCTGCATAACTCAAACCTATCAGGGTTTTACCCAATCCAGTCGGAATACACAGTGCACAATTTTCTTTGATTGCCAATTGCAATGCATCTTTTTGATACTCCCTTAAGTTCTGCCTAATCTGAATCATGGGTGTTTTTCACCCTTTGATGTTGTATGTTTGAGTTTGTACATGATACGCTCAAGAATGTCTAAATTAAAATCTTTTTTTAGTTCCTCTTTTAAAGTGTCTAATGTCTCATCCTTAGGCCACTCTCCTTCGAGAACTTTAACCAAAATGAACGCAAGCATTGTGTTCGTAGCTTTTTCCATTACATACATTTCATCGTATCTCTTCCGAATAACATCTATAATTCTATTTACGAATTTCTGAGTTTCATCATCTCCTTTTGCGCTAAGTAACAAGTCATAGTTTGTTGCTAACTCTTTCACTAGATACACGAAACTCCAATCTCTCATTCTCAAAAGTAGGATATCGTAACCATCTACTTTTTCGAAAATTGACAAAAGCTCCATTAATCGGTCGTTATGTTCAATAAAACTTAAAAATTTTAGAAAACACGTATTGCACAACTTTGGACCTTGACTCCATACCATTTCTGAGTGGGCCCAATAACCTTCGTTTTCAAATATCTTGTCCCCACAAAAGTAGCACTCCCATTCCTTAGTGTTATTATACACTCTGTAAGCAAAACGTCTATAACCTAGGAGGGGATTGTCAGTTCTTTCCAATGGGTATCTAAATTCGTCCAAAATCTTCAACAACTTATTTCTTAACATCGCAAATTGATGACCATCTTCGGAACTCGAAAAACGTCCATAATCGTCTCTTCTTGAATCGATTTCAATCATTTTTTTCTTTATGTTCTGTATTTCGTTTATTATCCCGTTTTCACTAAAGAATATTAAAGCTTGTATCGCACTGTACTTTTCCGGGAGCATCAAGGAAATTTTAATTTGTCAATATAAAAAATTTTCGTATAAACTTGTAATTACTTTCCTGTAATTGCTGTAATTTAACTTTCAATCATCTGGCAAACTCTTGGATCACTCCGAAAAGAATTCTTGTTGTCTTAAAGAGGAATGCTGTATTGGGACCGATGGTAAAGGCGATATTGAAACACCATCATGCTGATTTGAACTGTTACATTGATTCTGCTGCTTGTGAAGAACCAGCACCACTTGATGAGGATGTGAAAAAGGTTATTGCTTTGAAATTTGGCGATGATTTTGCAGAGAAATTCGTTGAAGAGCATAAACCGAAGTGCATCAATGACGTTGTTGTTCAATACGATGAGGGCAACGAAATAATTGACCATGATTTGATTATCGCTGTTGATGAATGTGATGACTTACCCAAAGACAGAACTGTTAAATTAACAAGTCTCGTTGAGAAAGACTTTGACGAGCCAAAAACGTTTGAGGAATGCGTAGCAGTCTTTGATTTGTTGTCAGAAAAATTGTTGTATGTCGGTAGCGATCTCAAAGAGCTCTTAGATTGTAACTTCTATTACTAATTTTTTAGTTTTAGTTTAGATAAAAAATGAGAGAGGGAGGTGTGTATGTGTATAGGGAAGTTAAATCCGAATTCATAAAGAGTTTGATTAGGAATACGAGTTGGAGGGATGAGGAGAGGAGAAAGTATATCGATGAATTAATCTTACTGGAGAGATACATTTTGGAGGGTGTTAAAGGCTATGCTTCAGCTCTTCACTATGGAAGCTTAAAACAGAGGTATAGGGAAGAGTGGGAGAAGATCTATTCTGAACTCAAGCCAGAGGAGTTCGAGGAATTAATGAAAAGAGAAGAGGAAGAGAGAAAAAGAAAAAAGTTGGAAGATGATTTAAGGAGAGCAGAGGAGATAAAAGAGATGGAGAGAAGAAAAAGAGAATGGCTTGAAATGGGCGGATTAGAGTAACAATTTAGCTTTTTAGTTTTTTCTTCAAAAAATTAAAAAGAAATTGGTGATGGTTATGGTTATGGAAAATTTCCACGAGATAATTAAAGGAAGGCTTGCTGGTATGGCATACCCCAAAGAAGATGATCTAGCAGAGTTGAGCAAAAAATTTGCAGCAATTCTATCTCTTACGGAAGAGCTCATTAACCCTCCTGCCAACATGGTTTATCACCACATTCCTATTGAGGACTTTAGTGCTCCATCAATCGACCAATTGTGTGAAGCTGTTGAATTCATAGAAAGTGTCGATTCTGTGGTTGTTCATTGTAGTGGTGGAAATGGTAGGACAGGTACCATTCTTGCTGCCTATTTGATCTACGCTAATAGAATGTCTGCTGATGAGGCAATGGAATACATAAGAAAGTTTAATCCGAGCTACATTGAGACTCGTGAACAAGAGGATTCGCTTAGGGAATTCGAGAAGTTCTGTAAGACATTGGAGTGAAATAAACAGAACGATAGAAAGAATGCCTAATCGTATGCAATTAATATTCGGGCTGAAACACAGAGACATACATAATCAGAACTTTTTAATTTTTAAAAAATACTAGGTATTTATGAATCCTAACTTTAAAAAAGATATTGATGAAGCTAAAAAATTGAAGATCCCAAAAAGCGCTCAGAGCTTTTGTACAGTATAGCCATAGAAATGCTAGATTCTGGACACCACAATGAAGCTATAGGGTTATAGAAGATGCTCTAATTCAGCTTATGATATTGAAGATCCAAAAGTACAAAGTAATATGTTAATGAGTATAGCCTCCGATTTAGTTAAATTTTCAGTAGATTGGGCTGTTGAGGTCTACATAGAAGCGATAAATCTCATCGAGATGATCGAAAACCTTGAAGAACGCTCTCACATGCTAGGTTGGTTATATATAGATGCTGTGCACACCGATAACGAAGAGGTTGCTGATAAACTTTTTCCAATCGTTTTGCAAGCTATCAATAGAATTGATAATTTGAAACTAAGAGCAGACGCATTGTTGACAGTACTAGCAAAACAATATGCATACTTCTTGGTTGACGGGATTGATATTGTTGAGGATGATCTAATCAAGGTAATCCAAGCTATAAGGAATACAGAAGATCCAGAAAAATTTTCAGATTTTTTACTTCACATTATCGATGAACTCCTTGAATACGGAATTGTTTACACTGCTCTTGAAATGACCATGATGATAGACGATCCAAAGACTAAAGTAATGGTGCTGAGGAAGATAGGAAGAAAAATGGTAGAGGAAGATATAGGAGAAGGTATGCCAGAGCGTTTATACCATGATGCTTTGAAGTTAGCATCTTACATTGATGATCCCAGAGACCAACTACATGCAATGATAGATTTAGCAATCGATCTCGCAAAATTTGGTAGTGCTCAAGATGTAGAGTTTGCTTTTAAGAAATCCGTAAAACTGCTATCAGAGATCATAATGGAAAAAATCAACCCAAGAAACATCAGAATACGGAGAAAGTTAAATAGGCTAATCAAATTCTTAAATCCGCATTCGGAAGATGAAAAGTAGGAAGTATAGCTTATAATACTATTTAGCTTTTAATAGACTTTAAATGAGAAGCTGCCGAATTGTATTGTAGTCGTTATTCTCTCAAGTACTGTCCTGAGACTGAGACAAACCGCTTAGGTTTAATTGGTTTATCATACTTCTTAATATCTTCAAGCTCAATAGCCATCCAGAGCTTCTTCTTTTCTTTACCTCTACTTTTAACGCCTTTCCATCTCTCTTGGGATTTTATATACTCTTTAAGCTCTTCTTTTGTAAGGAAAATCTTGTCACCAAAAGTATCAAAGAATTGCATTGGATTTTCAGACAAAACTATCCTTTTAATCTTAGCCTCTCCAACAAAGCCCGTATCCTCTCTCGATTGATAGAAAACGAATTTCATACCCGGCTTTAAATGCTTCCAAACAGTTGCTGGCTTTACAAATACGTTTTTACCTTTAAAAAACCTATCTACAAATTGTTTGGGAATTGGATAAGTAACTCCAACAATCATAAAAACACCTTAATCAAACTTTACCCTCAATCCTCTCAACAACAGCTTTAAGCAATTCTTTGCCCATAGGTTTTGGGATCTCTCTCCCTTCTTTCTTAGCAGCCTCAATCCACAATTCAATAGCTACTTTAATCTCTTTTAATGCTTCCTCCTCAGTCTCGCCAAAAGCAGAACAGCCTGGTAGTTCAGGAACTACAGCAATGTATCCTTCATCCTCTTCACTATAAAAAATCTCGATTGTGTATCTATGCATTTTAATCCTCCTCTAATAGATTATACTTATCAATCACTTTTAAAAGTTGCCTTACTTGATATGGTTTAGCCTTGCCTTTAACATTCTGGAAATTCAGGATTTCCTTAATACCTTCTTTAACATAAACCCTATGGCTACCTTTTCCTCCTCTAAATTTAAATCCGAATATTTCAGCTGCTTTACAGAGTTCTTCAAACCTTACGTTCTTTGGGTTGTTTTTCAGTCTTTGGTAGATATCTTTCTTTTTTGTCATGCTGAATTGATTATTAGCTTGTAATCCTCCTCTGGTATTTGCCTCATTGCTTTACCCATTAAATGTCCTGACCATTTTTTCTTGTTTTTGATGAAGTTTAGTTTGGGAATTAGTGGTTTAAATTCTACTGGTCTCTTAAACACATTAATTGGCTTTAGTTTAATTCTGTATGGAAAAGATTCGTTGCCCATACCAGGTGGGGTTTTGAAAATTCTCTTTGAATCCTTAAAGACATCTGATACAACTTCGTATTCACCAACGATTCTTGATTCTTTCAACTCATCAGCAAATTTTTTCCTGTTTAACGTAAATTAGGCATCTATCGCCTTTTTTAACTTTGGAGATTGTGTTTTTGTGCCTTTCAGCCACACCCCAGATATTGTTTTTCTTTATTATCTGCCAGTTCTCTTCATTTGTGATGCAGAGCCAGTATGCCATTTTTTACCCCCCTAAGTTCTCGATCGAGATTTTTCAAACCCTCTAATAGTTTTGGTTTTTAACATATAATGGTTTTATAGTTAAACAAGACTTAAGTTTTTGGATACTACAGAATCAACATTTATTGAAATTTAACCAAAAAAAGGGTTGGTAAGTATAAGAATTCGTGAACGAAATCGTGGATTTTTCTAAGTTTTTCGAAATCTCACTCAATAAATGAAATTGAAATATTTGGATTACCGACCTCTTCAATCAAGTGGGATAACGTTTCTTTAATTTCCTCTTTCATATCCGCCCCCGACAACTTCTTTCCAGTTTTTCACAACATACCTGTACTCCACTTTTGGAACCCTCTCTGCAACATCTCCAAAAACCTTGACTGGATTCTGAATAGGTGTAATCTTGGGATTTTCGAGTGCATTTTCGACCACATACAGCCAGTAATACTCACCAAGCCTTGAAGCAACTATCCACTCGTTGCTCGTCAGCTCTATCACTCCTGTAGTCTTGAAAGACTTGACTTCAATGACTTTGTCAAAGGATTCAATGTCGTAACCTCTGAACTCATACGAAACATTTTTAATTTTCGATCTCTCATCTTCCGTCGTTGCTCTGTTGCGTTCATACTCCATCACTGCATTCATCCCCGCAAGTTCTACTGCTCTCTTTGCATCATAATCTTCAAATGGGACGACGTAAGCTATTCCAACCATCTCGTAGAATGGTGTAAATTTGTACGTCTCGTCTATTTCTTTCAACTTGGCATTGAGCTCTTCTCTCAGGTTGTTTATCTTGCTCTGCGTTGATTTTAGAAGTCTGCTGTAGTGAGGGGCTTCAGCCATTTTTCTTTCATATTCTTTTGCTGTTTCATCTAGCTTTGCGATTTCCTCAGAGTAAAAGGAAAATATAATTGATTTTGATTTCTCCTTAATCTCTTCAAGCTTTCTGGAGGTATTTTCTACATCAGATAAAGCTATCTCTGAGACTTTCTTTTCCAGCTTTTCTACAACCTCCGTTATTGCAGCCGGTTTTGGCAGTTCAGCTTCATCGGGTTCCAGATCCCAGACAATTTTCGGATCGACAACAGAACCGTCTTCAGTTATACCAACAAACCTTCCGAACCTTTCCTGTCCTTTTCCATCAATTACGGAAATTCTAAGGAAGAAGATGAACCCTTTCAGGTATGGATGCCTGAAAATAGCAACTCTCTCCTTCATTGCATCTTTAATCATCGTCATGACAGCTTTATTTCCAAGAGCAAGATAGGGATACGTTGTTTTCAACGCAAGATCCCTTGAAAATGCCCCTCTAACAACACTCCTATCAAGCTCGTATGCAATATCTCTCGGCAAAATAACCTCGTATATCTCTTCACTTATTCTTTTAACACGCCCTCCACGGTGGTTTACGAAAATTTCAACGAACCTTTTGACCTCATTTTCATCAACTGCCTCTCTACCAATCTTCCTTAAATCCTCGAGTTTTGTCCTGTCAAGCCTATATCCTGCTAGGAGGCGGTCTATCTTATCAAGGATCTTCTTTCTCTTCTCCACAACATCATCGAGCTTTTTAACTTCAGCTTCCCACCTTTCTTTAGGAGCTCTCAGAAGCTCTTCGAATAGCTCGTTCAGGTCTTTTTCAGAAACAAGCGTTCCTATAATATCATAGATTCTATCTTCAAGAGCCCCTCTAATATTCTCTATTTTATCAAGAAGCTTAGCAAGGATGTATCCGTCAAGAGTACCTTTTATGACGAAGTTGTAATAGTAAACTTTCTTCTCCTGCCCTATTCTGTGAACTCTCCCCATTCTCTGTTCAAGTTTCGTGGGATTCCATGGGAGATCGTAGTTTATCTCGATGTTGCTGAACTGCATGTCAATTCCTTCACCGGCAGCATCGGTGCAGATCATTATTTCCGCACCATTTGGATCTCTAAAGTATTCAAGTTTCTGCTTTCTGGCTTCAATAGTCAACGATCCGTCTATGGTTGCAATTCTATATTTTTGAGATAGCTTTTTTGACAAGTAGCTTAGAGTATCTCTATATTCTGTGAACACCACAATTTTTGCCTTAGGATCTGATGATTTTATCCGCTCGATCCATTCAAGGAGCGTTTCAAATTTTGAATCTTTCTCACCAACTTCGCTGATTTTTTTGAGAATTGCAGATATTTCTTTAAATTCGTCGGGGAGGATAAGCTTGCTCAGTAATTCCTGCTCTTTCTTTTCTTTTTCCTCTTCATCAAACTCCTCCTCTGCTTCTCTTAGATCTTTTATGATTTTTTCAATATCTACCTGGGTATCGTAGCTCATTCTTCTGAGTCTGTTCTCAAGAGATGCTCTTAGAGCGTGGAGAGAGGAGGAGGCTCTTTTCCTTAGTATTATCCCCAAGAATCTTACAGAGTTTATCTCACGGCTATCTCCTTTAAGTCTTGCTCTATACAGTTTTTTTGCTATAAATTCGTCGAGCATTTCGTGGACTTCAACTTCTACTTTCGAAATTGGAACTTCAACAGTTTTACTCTCTCTTGGTGGGAACACTCTTTTCCATCGATGGAAATAACGTCGTTTTTGAGGTTTCTGATGACAAGGTGTTTTGCAGAATCCACGCTCATTACGTGGAGGTCAAGGAGTCTTAATCTGGCAATGTAGTCCTCGTCATCCCCTTTGTGTGGCGTTGCAGTAAGGAAATACATGTACTTGGTTTTCTTTGCAAGAACTTTGCCGAGTTTGAACCTAACGAACTGTTTAGAGAAATTGCTGAAAAGCCAGAGCTTCTTTTAAAGCTTAGAGACATGTTTGAACTCGTTAAGGCTATGGATGAGAGACCTGAAGTTAAGAAGGTGCTCGTTGATCTGATTGGGCACAGAGCTTAAATTTATTTTTTATCTTATTTTCTCAAAACATACACTAAAACAACAATTCCAGCAACCACCACTATAGCAATTGCTATTATTACCGTTTGTTT
>QMZC01000096.1 GCA_003662995.1 Archaeoglobales archaeon | reverse complement strand
TAAAGAAAGTTGTGATACTGGCTCTACAGTTTCGAAGAATAATGTTTTCATACCATATCTGGCAGAATACATCGCTGCCGTTAGACCTGCTGGACCACCACCGATGATAATTACATCGTACATACTTATTTGCCTGTTACAAGTTATATTAAACTTTTTGTCTGTCTATTTTCTTTTTTTCCAAAAAAAAAGACAAAAATTTTAAATGGACACATCCAAAATCGAAAAATTTATAATTGATATGAGTAAAGAGAAAACATGAACATTGGCATAATTTTGGCTACTGTTGATGCTGAGAACGTCTGGGACGTTTTCAGGTTTGCAAACAAGGCGATTGAGGAAGGGCATAAGGTCAGAATTTTTCTGCTTGGGAGAGGTGTTGATATACTAAAAATAGACGACCCGAAGTTTAAGGATAAAATCAGAGAAGAAATGGAAACATTCGATGAGTATGGTGGGGAATTAATTGCCTGCGGGACTTGTATTAAGCTCAGAGAGGAGGAGTGGGGTTACTGCCCAATCGGAACAATGGATGACATGCTTGATGTTGTGATGTGGGCGGATAAGCTACTTGTTTTTAGTATGTGATTATGAGACTAATAGAACTAACTTCTGAAAATTTCGATAAAACTATTCAAGAAAATGAGATGGTGCTTGTAGATGTTTGGGCTGAATGGTGTGCACCTTGTAAAGCGATGGCTCCGGTTTTTAGTAAACTAGCAGAAAAATATGCAAATAAGATCATTTTTGCAGAGTTAGATGCAGACAAAAATGTGGAGATCATCGAGAGATTTAAAATTAAAGCAATACCCACTTATTTGTTTTTCAAAAAAGGAGAGCTAATTGACGTTCTTGTTGGTGCGATGCCCAAAGAGGAGTTTAAAAAGTGGATTGAAAGAAATATTTAGTATAAGTTTATCTCAAATTAATAAAATATCTTTAAAAAACTAGATCGCCATTTTCATAGGTACATGCGTGGTTACAGCTATAAATACAGGAAACTGCCCAATAAGTGATGTGGACAAGCTGAAAGGATTGTTAGAAGAAAAATTTGGCAAGAAAGTTGTTGTTGGAACTCATCCTTGGTAATTTTTTATTTTTAATATTTATTGTCTACTTTTTTTGGCTTGCAATCTGTAATAATACTGTAATACAAAAAAAAGGTATTTGTTTTGAACGCTAATTGTACTTGCATGTATGAGGTTATCAAGGGAGATGCTGAGAGACATTTAAAACTCCTAAAAGGGAAAGTAGCATTTGTGTTCACTATTGGAAACACAAAAACGGCTGAAATTGGGGGAATAACTGTAGCAGGAGAAAATCCTGAGTTAATAAAGTACACACCACCAGCAGATGTTGAGCTGTTGTATTATGGCGAATGTAAAAGCATCGCAACAATTCCCGCAACACCTGATGGAAAGCCCACACCTGCCCTAATCACCTACACTGCTTTAAACCTCGTTGATGCGCCATTCTTCGTAGTTGACAGTGGTTTGATGATAAAGCCTAAGATACCCTACATAAGCATAGATGCACCGATAGGGGACAACATAGTTGAGGCACGAGCAATGGATTACGATAGGGTTTTGGATGCGTTGAACAATGCAAAAACGTTTGGAATGCAGATGTCAAAACATGCGGACATAGTTATGATTGGAGAGAGTATTCCAGCAGGCACTACAACTGCAGCGGCAGTTTTAAAAGCCTTGGGCTTGAATGCTGCAGTTTCATCAAGTATGCCGGAAAATCCAGTTGAGCTAAAAATGAGGGTTGTTGATGAGACTTTGCGCAGGATGAACAAGACAGATGACCCACTTGAAATTGTTGCAGAAGTAGGAGACCCAGTAATGGTTGGTGTTATTGGATTGGCTTTGGGAGTGGCTAATTCCAAAAAACCTGTTGTATTGGCTGGAGGTACACAGATGGTTGCAATAGCTAACGTTTTAAGCAAATTGGGTGAGGTTGATGCAATAATAGCCACCACAAGCTACGTCGCAAATGACAAGAATGCGGACATGAATTTGTCCCCTTACCCAGTAGTTTCTGTAGATTTGGGGTTGGATAAATCGGAGAAGGATGGATTGAGGGCTTATGCACAGGGATTTGTAAAAGAGGGTGTGGGAGCTGGTGGTGCTGCTTTATTGGCATACGTAAACGGTGTTAGCAAAAAAGAGTTTGTCAAGGCAGTTGAAGAGAACTACTACAAGATTGTAGAATCGAAAATGATTTAATTTTCTTTTTTATTTTTGATCCGTCAAGTTATTGGCGGATTAAAGAATAAAAAAGAAAAATTTAATAGGACCACTCGACAACTTGCTTGTATGGGACTTTCTTGAACTCCCACTCGTCCTTCTCAGCGTTGTACTTGCTGACAACGAAGACTTTCCAGTTCTCGTCGTCAAGATCTGGGTAATCTGATCTATAGTAATATCCAGGCCATCTTGTCTCCTGTCTGAACATCAGATGCCTAACGTGGCACTCAGCAGTCCAGACTCTGTGAACAAGTTCCCAGCACCTCTGCAACTCGTGCAAATCTCTTGCAGCCAAAGCATCCAAGTCCTCCTTGAGGAATTGTAGCAACTCCAAGGCTCTCTTAAGCATTACCTCGTTTGTTGTGTACAACGTTGCAATACCACCAGCGTACTCATCCATCAGTTTCTGCAACCTTACCAATCCCTGCCATGGGAAGAAGAAGTTCGGGTTGATTGTGTCGTCAACTGAAGTGTTCTTGTACTGCTCATATCTAACCATTGGTGCGTAGATTTTCTCCTTTAATTCAGCAACCTTAGCCTCATCAATTGCCGTATCTGGTTTCTGCTCGACAATATACTTGACTGCTGCCTTACCAGCCAACCTGCCTTCTGTGAATGAACCGCTTGAGAACTTGTGTGGGTTAGCTCCAGCAACATCTCCGATTGCAAACAAGCCTTTGACCGTTGTCATTCTGTTGTAGATGAACGGGAAGTCAGCCTTGTACTCTTCAGGCATCAAGTCTTCTGGACCGCAAACCCATGCACCAGCACAGCCTGAGTGTGAACCCATGATGTACGGTTCTGCAGTAGCAGC
Organism: Archaeoglobales archaeon; assembly: GCA_003662995.1. Lineage (GTDB taxonomy): Archaea > Halobacteriota > Archaeoglobi > Archaeoglobales > Archaeoglobaceae > B5-G16. The sequence goes on along the minus strand of QMZC01000096.1, from coordinate 6,383 downwards.
CTCTGATGGCTGTTCTTGTGGGTCGATGTTCTGACAAGCCCAAAGCAATGCCTGGCTTACTGTCATGTCAAGGAAGTCTTCAAAAGCTTCATCATAGATCTTCTTAGCCTTCTTTGGATCACCACCAGCCAAAGCCTCCATTGCTTCATGCGTCATCATGTAAATTGGTCCCAGCCCCTCTCTAACTTCAAGCAGAGCTTGATGATTTCTAAGTGGTGTTGGTGTCGGAGCTGCTAAACCATACGGTTTGTATTTCTCAAGTTCAGCTGCTCTTGTTTCAATATATGCTTCACCTCTACAATTTACAGCTCTACACTTGAAGAACAAAAACCAAGCACCAACAGGTCCATATCCATCTTTGAATCTGAAGGGTATAAACCTGTGCTCCATCTGCGTTAATTCTGCACCAGCCCACAAAGCCATACAGTAACCACTGCCTGTATCGAAGATTGCATACCATGTTCTACCAGCAGCCTCACCTGTGCTTCTTGGTCTGAACAACAACGTTGCACCACCAGTTGCAAGGATTACTGCTTTAGCTTTAAACACATAGAATTTAGGCTCTCTAACACTGAAACCTACAGCACCAGCAACCCTGCTTGGATCATTCTTGTCCATTAACAAGTGCGTGATCATGATTCTCTCATAAAAATTCCCCTCACCTATAGCTGTCTTAGCAGCTTCAGCAATAATCGGTTTGTACGACTCACCGTGAATCATTATCTGCCACTGCCCCTCTCTAACATACTTACCTTCTGGCGTTTTCCAGATTGGTAATCCCCATTTTTCAAATAAATGAACAGTCCCATCAACGTGTCTTGCATAGTCGGCAACTAAATCTTCCCTTGCAACACCCATCATGTCGAGGGTTACGTACCTAACATAATCTTCTAAGTTGTTTTGAATTTCGGATCTTCCACTCAAATCAATATAAGTGTTAATAGCAGACAAACCCTGAGCAACAGCACCACTTCTTTCAATTGCAGCCTTCTCAACCAATGTAACTTTTAAACCAGCAGCTTTTGCCCAATAAGCAGCCTCATATGCAGCTCCACAACCTGCAAATCCACCTCCGACAATCAGAACGTCTGTCTCAACTTCTACAGTCTCAACATCTTCTGGCTTATACAATTCATGCTTTTTTGGATAATAAACCATTCTTAACACCTCCTTACTGCTTCAATTTAATTTCTGGGAATGGCACTCCTAAGATGTCTGGTTCTCCAGCTAACTGCTGTGTTTTTAATCCATCCAAACTTGGCTCTGGAAATCCTTCAAATGGCTGTATTGAGCCTTCCGGTGTTGTTCTTATTGGGAACTTAAATCTCAGCACTTTTCCATTTCTATACTTTATGGTCCACATAATCGCATCTGTACCTCTGAGTGGTATAACTGAACCGCCCAATGGGCTATAGTCAAGATAACTTCTGCACTCAATTGCCTGCTGGGGACACATTTTAACACAGCTATAGCACTCCCAGCACATATCAGGCTCTCTGTTGTAAGCCTTCATTGCCTCCTTATCTAAAACCATCAGGTCGTTGGGGCAGATGTACTCGCATGCCGTCCTCTCCAACGCCTTACATCCATCACATTTTTCCGGGTTCACCCAACTTGGCATATCTTTTCCACCTCCTTACATTCCATACTTCCTTACACACTCCAATTTTCTACTTCTTATTCAAACTTCCTACCCAACCTTACTCAATTCAGTTTCTATTTCTACCTTCCAAACACCAAAACCTTTAAAAATTTAAAAATTTTACTTTTTTTTAACTCTTTAAGAACTCTTCGATTACATCTGGTCCAGTCGACTTTTTGCTTATTGCAATTTCGAATATCTTGTCCTTGACATCCCTTGGTAGTAGCTCAATAGTTCTTGTTGTCGATGCATCGAACTTTGCTGAGGGGTATTTCTTGAGAATTTCGTCTTTTTGCTCTTCAGTACACTTTATTTGGATTCTTTTCATTCCTGCCAAAACCTCTTCAGCCATATCCGCTAATCCTGCTTCTTTGAGTTTTTCGTATCTTTCTTCATTAATCCAAATGTTTATGCCAATATCAGCAGCCATACTACCACCTACTAAGCTTTACCAACTTCCATTTTTTCCAGTGTGAAGATTGGTTGCCTCTCAGCAAGGTACTTTTCTGTGACAAACGGTGAGCCAAACCCATACTTTTCTGCGCATTCCATAACGGTATCGAATACCTCTGGTCTAAGTATCAGCCTTGTTGGTTTAACACCGTCCATTATAATGCTTCTAATTAACGTACCGCTGAACTTCTGCTTTTCATCCGTGTGTCCACACAAAGCTGAGCACGTAACCTCAGCACATACTGGGCAGTACCACCACTCTAAAACAAACACAGGCTTGATTCTCAAATCATCCTTAACCGACTTCAGCAGGTGGTGAGCTGCGTACGTGTCGTAGTAATCTCCAACTCCTGCATGATCCCTTCCAAACATGTGGTGTGTGCATCCAAGGTTTGTTCTCAATGCTGAGTGGAAAATAGCCTCTCTTGGACCAGCATACCTCATGTCCCAGAGCGTAAACGTAACCATGTGGACATCTGGTCTAAAGTATCTTGCCTCGTTCAACTTGTTGTGAGCAAGCAAAATAGCCTCGTCAATGTAATCGCCGACTCTCTTTTCACCGATGATGCAGTTGACAAGCACTCCAGTCCTTAATTCATCAACCATCAAATCTTCATTGGCAGCAAACCAAGCCCCCTTCATCAACCATTCATGCCCAGTGTGTGGAACGTTTCTTGTCTGGTGAGCAACCATGTGCTCCCATCCTTTTTCCTTCATTGCATCAATATGCTGCTTCGGGGTCATCCAGAAAGTCTTGTACGGCTCGTTGAACTTTGGCTCATTAACAAGTGTAACCTTCCCAGCTAAGAACTTATCCTCGCACTCCATTGTCCTTCTAACACCTGGATGCTTTGTTTCAGCCGTACCATAAACAGCTTGACAGACTGTAAGTTTGTCACAGTCGTAGATCTCTTCAATATCCATTATAGCCAATGGCGCATCTATGTACGTGAGCAATACAGAATCCCCCTCTTTGATCTCTAATTCTTTAAGTTTTTCGGCGTTTATATCAAAAAGTATGGGTATGCTCCAGACAGTTCCATCACTCAACCTCATCTCGGCACACACTGTATTGACATCCTCCCACTTCATAAACCCTTCAAGCGGTGTAAAGAAACCATAGGAAAGGCTGATTGCTTCATGTGCTATCTGTCTTCTTACTGGAATCTGCGTTAAACCTTGAATGGCATCTTTTGCCTTTTCCTTCTCTAAAACCCTCTCAACAATAGGTTTTCCACCATGTCCAATGTAGGTCATACTAATTCCTCCTAATATGATGTTAAATTTAGCAATAGACCTTATATAAGCGTTTCGAAATAATTTTTAACGATTAAACACCACAAAACTTGATATCTGAAAGCAAAAAAGGTTTAGAAGAGATAATTGGTGACGTCGCTTTTTCCATTGCTCTCAATGAACTAAAAGAAATAACAAATCTATATTAAATAAAAATCAAAATTTGAGTTTTTTAAAAAATTCGAAATGGTTTTCAGAATCTCCACTTTAACATTATTAATAATTAGATTAGTTAAACTTTAAAAAATTCAAATTCTCCTCTTAAACTCAGCCTGCAACTTTAAAACGCTTGCAAGCCCTATTAAGTTGTCTTTGGATAGCATACCATCCGCAATTTCCTTCAAAGCCTCTTTGGCGTTAAAAGCAATCCCCAACCCAGCGTTTTTTAGCATTATCCTGTCATTCGCACCATCACCAACAGCAACGACATTTTCTTTGCTTATCCCCTCCTTCCTTGCCAGTTCTTCAATTATCCTTGCTTTTTCCTCTGCATTTATTATTCTGCCTTTAATCCTTCCAGTAAGCTTACCATCTTCTATTTCCAATTCATTGCCAAAGGCATAATCAAAGCCCAATTCCTTCTTTATCTTGTCTGTAAAGTATGTAAAACCACCACTTATTAAAGCTGTCTTGTATCCCGCCTCTTTCAAACTGTGAATTAGCTCTTTAGCCCCAGGTGTGAGTTTTATTTCGTTGTAAATCTTCTCTAAAACTTTGACAGGTAAACCCTTCAACAGCTTAACCCTCTCTCTCAAAGCCTCATCAAAGTTCATCTCCCCATTCATTGCCATCTGGGTAATTTTCTTCACTTCCTCACCAACGCCAGCAGCCCTCGCAATTTCATCAATGATCTCAGCATCAACAATTGTTGAATCCATGTCAAATACAATCAACCTCTTATCTCTCTTAAATACTGAATATGGTTGTATGACGATATCCAAGCCAAAACTCTCCACTTCTTCTTTTAATTGTTTTTTTACCTCCTCCAAGTTCGTTCCTCTGAGATCAATTAAAAATTCGATGGATATTAAGTTGTCTCTTGCGGTCAAAGATGTTTTTTCGATGTTTATTCCATGCTCGTACAGAATTTTAGTTATGTCTCTAACTATTCCTACCCTATCCTTGCCTAAAACCGTTATTACGTGTAACTCTTTTTTTGGAGTCTCTTGCCTAGTAAATGGAGCCACATGAACTTCTACGCCGATTTTTTTGCCTCTCTCCCTTAACTGCTCCTCTAGCTTATCAAGTGATACGCTGCACTTTTCTATGTCTCCAACTATAAACATAACAAACAGACCTTGAAGAACGGTTTGCTCAATATCAACTATGTTAACGTTGTTGTTAGCTAAAACTTCAGAAATTCCATAGACAATTCCCGGCTTATCCATGCCGTACACAGATAAAGCTATTAGTTTCACAAATTAAGATTGCAACAAGATTATTTAAAGTTTGGTAATTGTTTAGATTCACAAACCACTAAAGATTTATATTATCGTTAACAAAACATACTGATGTCGAGGTTTAGGCACCTAATTTCTATAGACGATTTAGATAAAGAAGACATACTCTTTATACTAAAAAAGGCTAAAGGTTTTGAGAACATTGCCAAAGGTGAGATGAATTCGAAAGTTTTGGAAGGAAAGATACTTGCAAACCTATTCTTTGAGCCATCAACAAGAACAAGGATGTCCTTTGAAGTGGCGATGAAGAGATTGGGTGGTGATGTGATAAACATGACAGCACAGGAGGCAAGTAGCGTTGCTAAAGGTGAGACACTTGCAGATACGATAAAGGTTGTGTCAAAGTATGCAGATGTTATTGTTTTGAGACATCCGTTGGAAGGGGCGGCAAGATTTGCTGCTGAGAATTCCGAGGTGCCAATAATAAATGGAGGAGATGGGGCTGGACAACACCCAACCCAAACGTTGTTGGATTTGTACACGATAATGAAAGAATCAAGCTTGGATGGGATTAAAATAGCATTGATGGGTGATTTGAAGTATTCCAGAACTGTTCACTCTTTGATTAAAGCATTGACTCTCTTTAACACAGAAATTTACCTTATAAGTCCCGAAACACTGAGATTGCCGGAGGAGTTCCTTGAAGGGTTGAGAAACGTTGAAATAGCAGGGCTTGATGATGTTATTGATGACATAAACGTGTTGTACGTGACGAGAATTCAAAAGGAGAGGTTTCCAGATGAGGAAGAATACAGAAAGGTTGCAGGAAGTTACAAGATAGATGCGGAGTTGTTGAAAAGGGCAAGGGAGGATTTAATCATAATGCATCCGCTACCAAGAGTTGATGAGATAGACGTTTCAGTTGATAAAACGAGCCATGCAAAATACTTTGAGCAGGCTTTTTACGGTGTACCAGTAAGAATGGCAATTTTGAGTGAAGTCCTGAGTGAGGTGGTTTTATGAAACAACTGACAATCAGCAAGATTAAAGAGGGGACTGTCATAGACCACATAAACGCAGGAAAAGCCTTGCTTGTACTAAAAATACTTGGAATACATCCAGACAGCACGGAAACCGTATCAATGGCGATGAACGTTCCAAGTAAGAAAATGGGAAAGAAAGACATAGTTAAAGTTGAGGGGAAGTTTATAAATGAGGAGCAGTTGAACAAAATAGCCTTGATAGCTCCCAAAGCAACAATTAATCTAATTAAGGATTATGAGATTCAAAAGAAATTTAGGGTCGTTTTACCAGAGTTCATTGAGGGAATAATAAAATGTCCAAACAGAAATTGCATATCAAACAGCAACGAACCAATAATACCAAAATTTCACGTTTGGTTTGATGGAGAGGTTATTGCAAAATGCCATTACTGCAATAAAAAAGTGCAGGAGATTTCAGAGTACATCTAGTGACATCCTCCACAGGCTAAAGCCTGTGGCTTCCTAACCGTATTGAGAGAGCTTAGCCTGATGGATTTCCTCCTGCCTCTGAACATAGCTCTTTGTTGTCTCTAAATCAACATCTCCGAC
>QMZC01000095.1 GCA_003662995.1 Archaeoglobales archaeon | reverse complement strand
TCTGTTAGTTTTTCCTCTTCTCTTGTGTCTTACAATGTACCTTATCTTCCTCTCTGTCAATCTGCCGTAACCCATCAGTTGTTTGAGGGTATTTAAAGTCAAATTTTTTGGGACTATACATGATAAAAACAAATCCGATAGTAGTCTCAATCTTAAAACAAAAATGAGATATGGTTTAACCAGTTCTATCTTGAGGTTGAATTGCTGAAAGTTGAAGAAAGTGCAGTTACTTCAAAAGGGGAACTTCTTACTGCTGGTATAATACATAAAGTCTCTTTACACTTTAAATATTTAACAAACCAAAAATACAAAAACCTACAACTTTTCAAGATGCTCCAACAACTCCCATTCCTCCTCAATTTTTCTCTTAATCTCTTCGATGTCTCCATCACTTAAATGTTTCAATCTTGTTTGGGAAAGCAAATAATCCTTAAGATCACCCTTAGCTTTTTTACTAATCTTTGAAATCCTAAACTTTTTGTTCTCGTACTCCCACAAAATCCAAGCTTTGCACTGCACGGCTTTCCTTGCCATCTCAACAGTTTTTGAACTCTCAAAACCCCAGCCTGATGGGCAGGGGCAATGAACGTGTATGTACCTAAAGCCTTCAAGTTCTCCTGCCTTCTTCACTTTCTTTATGAAATCCCTCATGTATCCAACGCTTGCAGTGGCAACGTATGGAACTCTGTGTAAAGCCATCTGCAATGCCACATTCCTCCTCTCCTCCTTCTTACCTTTAGGAGAAGTTGTTGTCTTTGCCTTCCAGAAAGTTGTGCCGCTGGATTGGACGCCGGTATTAACATACGCCTCATTGTCCACAACAATCACGATGATGTCGTCGTTTCTCAAAGCTGAGCCTGCCAACAACGAATAGCTGATGTCAACACTGCCATCTCCCATCCAAGCAACAACGTTTGCTCTTATTCCCCTTCTTTTCAATCCAACAGACAATCCATAAGACACAGAAGGCGTTGATGGAAATGGAACGTGAACGCACGGAATTGTTAGAGATGAGTTTGGATGCAAGCCAGCAATGACCGTTGAACAGCCAGCAGGCATCAAAACGATGGGGTTCTCTAAGTACTCCAAAGCCTTGAAGGCTATTGAGTGTGGACAGCCTTGACAACTTGTATTACCTCTAAGCAGAATCATACCACCACTCCACATCTTTTTTCATTTCATTGTTCACGAATTTTGTGAAAATTTTAACAAAATCTTGAGTGTCTAACTCCATACCACCAAATCCAGTAACAACGTTCTTTATGTCATGCTTAACAGTCGAAACTTCCAATCCCAAAACACCCCTGTAGTCAGAATTTGACCTGTCAACAACTAAAATCTTCCCATCTAACTTCTCTACTTCCTTTCTTGGGAAGGGTCTTAAAAATCTTAACCTCAACATTCCAATCTGTATGCCCTTATCCCTCAACACATCAATGGCATCCTTAGCATCCCCACACCATCCTCCCATCATGACTACAATGTATTCCGCATCATCGAGCCTGTATTCTTCAGTTAACCCACCGTAGCTAACTGGAAATTCCTTATCAACCCTCCTTATTACCTCCTTGGATTTTTCCAAGTCCTTAGCCTGCTCATGCCTCGCTTTAAGCTTTGGGATGCCAAAGGTTACAGCATTCAACGCAAAATTTGACGATGGTTCAATTGTGTAGGGCAAAGGCTTCCGTTTTGGCAGTTCGTAATCCCTAATTTTTACAACTTCCGCCGTGTGTGTCAACTGAAATCCATCTAAACCTACGGCAAATGGTAAACTAACTTCTTCACTTATCTTGAAAGCCTGCAACGTCATGTCAAAAGCTTCCTGAGCACTTTCAACCATCCCAATAATCCATCCAGCATCTCTCAACACTATTATGTCCTGATGGTCTCCATGTATGTTCCAAGGAGCGCCAACTGCTCTGGTTGCAATAGCCATGACCATGGGCAGTCTTGAACCAGCAACCCACCAGCAAACCTCATACATATAAAGCAATCCTTGGCTAGAAGTTGCTGTAAAACCTCTTGCTCCAGCAGTTATTGCCCCTAAGATAACAGACAGGGCTGTGTATTCAGACTCCACTCTCACAAATTCTGCATCCAATTCACTATTCTCAACCATTTCAGCAAGTTTTTCCACAATGGATGTTTGTGGGGTGATTGGATAAGCAGCAATTATGTCAGGCTTTGCAATCTTCACAGCCTCTGCTATTGCATGATTTCCGGTCAACAACTTTTTCATTCTAACCCTTCCTTTACCATCTCTATCGCATTTGAGATGCAAACGTTACTACAAATTCCACATCCCTTGCAGTATTCGTAGTCTATTGTTAATCTATCATCAACAACTTCAATCACGTTTTCAGGGCAATACAAAACGCAAACTTTGCAGCATTTGCATGCATCTTCATCAACAATTGGCTTAAACTGCCTCCACAATCCTGTTTTACCCGCAGCCCCAACCTTTGGTTTTGAGATTAAATAGCTAACGTCAATCTCTAGCACCTTACCACCTCGTAAGCAATCTCAGCAGCCTTCACATTCCTCTCATCTCTAATTTCCTCTTTAATTGCCTTTTTAACGGAATTGATTGTTAAGTTACAAACTTTAGCGGTTGCACCAACCTTTGCCGTATTTATGATTGGCAAACCCTCTTTAATCAGATTTAAATCTAAAGCAATCTTCGCTGCATCAACATACCACGTTTTTTCAGCCTGTGGTTGATTGTTGGAATTTACAACTACTACCTTTGATGAAACATCCACATTACTTTTTGTATCAAAAATGACCGTAATATCGGGATTTCTGATTCTGGAGTGCTTTCTGATAACATCATCCGAAATTCTGACATAGGACGTCACCAAAGCCCCCCTCCTCTCAGGACCAAACTGGGGTATAGCTTGGGCATATTTTCCGTCATACAAGGCTGATAAAGCCAGCAACCTTGCAGCAGTTACACCCCCCTGCCCACCTATGCTGTATATTGTGATTTCAAGCATGCGTTGCCTTAATGCTACTGCCTTTTAAAAATTACGGTTGTTTATTTTTTTATTTTAAACAACTCTCAAACTAACTGATAAGGTTAAAAACGACTTTCAAAATTTAATTTTGGAATTTATTAAAATTAAGTTTTAAATTAGTTCAAAATTAGAACATCAAGGCTCCGTTTTCTCAGCTCTTGGTAAAGCTTTGTTTATTTCTTCCAGCAACTCATCATCACTCTTTCCTTCTGGATCAATACCCAAATCCCTCGCAATCTTCTCGAGTTTGTTTCTCTTCTCATCTTTCGTATATCTTCCCTCCCTAAGCTCCCTCTCAAATTCTCTCAACTCCAACTCCGCTTCTCTCTGTGCTTTTTTGAACTCTCCCATGCCTCTACCCAAACTTCTTGCCAATTCAGGAATTTTGCTGGCTCCGAACAAAAGTACTATTATCAATATGATTATTATTAATTCGCCTGGACCCGGCATTCCTATAACCTGCATTTGCATGATTTGCATTTTACCACCTATTTTACCTATTAACATCAATAGTAACGCACGTTATTTTAAAGTTTTTTCCTTGGTATCGCTAAAATTAAATTCATTAACACCCAACTCGTCCATTCTCTTTTTTACGAGTTCATCTATTAACTCTCTACTGGGTATTTCATAACCGTAAATTAATTCGAGCTCAAATCTCCTCTTTGCTTTCTTGTATTCGCCATAAATCTTTCCTAAAGTCTTGAATACTTCTGGAAGCTTATCAGGACCAAGTAAAATGATAGCTAAGATTGCAATAATCCCCAACTCTCCCCATCCGAACATTGTTTAGAAATTGAGTTGTTGATTATTTAACTGTTGGGGTGTTGGATGTAGCTGGAACTTCATAGTAATTCAGTTTGATTTCCTACAACCACCGCTGTTGCTCATTCCTACCATCACCAAACCACATCCTAAAACCTTAAAAATTGCCCCCCAAATATTTTGTCATGGACTTAATTGGAAAAAGGGTGAGAATTGAAGCGAAGGGCAGACAATTTGAAGGGATCGTGATGCCCTCTCCAACCAAAACTTTTGTTTTAAAGCTTGATAACGGCTATAATGTTGGTTTTAAAGATTACAAGCTTTTAGAGGTTATTGAAGAAGAAGTAACTCCACCCCCTCTGCCCCCATTAATGCATAAAGAGGGTTTGCCAAACATCAAAATCATCTCTACGGGTGGAACAATAGCAAGCAAAGTTGATTACAGGACCGGAGCAGTTACAAGCCAGTTTACGGCTGAGGAGATTGCTGCTGAAGTGCCTGAGTTGATGGAGGTCTGCAACGTTGATGCGATGCTTTTGTACAACATCTTAAGCGAGAACATGAAGCCGAGTCAGTGGATCGAGCTTGCAAATGAAATTTACAAGTCCATAAAGGACGGTTATGAGGGTATGATCGTTACCCATGGCACAGACACGATGGCTTATACCTCCTCAGCCCTCTCATTCATGCTCTCTTCACCAATACCAATTGCATTCGTTGGGGCGCAGAGGAGTAGTGACAGACCATCAAGCGACGCTGCCATGAATCTAGTTTGTGCAGCCAAAACGGTAACATCAGATTTGGGGGAAGTTGTTGTTGTTATGCATGGCTCTACGAGTGACAATTACTGCTACATACACAGAGCAGTAAAGGTTAGGAAAAACCATACGTCGAGGAGGGATGCCTTCCAATCTGTAAACTGCAAGCCAATTGGAAAGGTGGACTACTTTGGTGGCATTGAATGGATTTCAGATAGAGTAAGAAGGAATGAGAGGGAATTAAAGCTGATGGACAAGTTGGAGGAGAAGGTTGTATTGATTAAGTTCTTCCCGGGCTTGAAGCCCGATATTTTAGATTATTACTTCGACAAGGGTTACAGGGGTTTCGTGTTGGAAGGTACAGGCTTGGGTCACGTTTCGACTGACTGGCTCGATACTGTAAGAAGAATATCTAATGAAAGTCTGATTGTCATGACCTCTCAATGTTTGTGGGGGAGAGTTTGCGATAGGGTTTACGATACAGGCAGATACTTGCTTGAGGCAGGGGTTGTTGAAGGAGAAGATATGCTACCAGAAGTGGCATTAATCAAAGTGATGTGGTTGTTAGGAAATTACGAGCTTGAAGAGGCAAAGGAACTTGTGAAAGTAAACTTGGTTGGGGAGATAAATCCAACGACAGACTATGATAGATGTTTATACTAATTACAACGGACTCAAAAAGTTTATTGAAAAAATAAAAATTCCATCCCACTGCATTTTTTGTGAAGGGATTGATTTAACGATAAAAGAACCAAAGCACCATCCCAGCTACGAAATTACGACAGCCTGCAATTTGAATTGCATATTCTGTTATTCAAACGTAGCTTTAAAAAACAAAACAGCACCAAAACCGGGATATTACGGTAGCTTAAACCCTACGGCTATCACCATTTCCCAATACGGTGAACCTCTGTTAATCGGATGTGAAAAACTTGCCTATATAATAGAAAGATTAAAAGAGAGATTCGGAGATGTTAGGATAGACCTGCAAACAAATGGGATTTTTCTGGAAATGGACAGGCTTGATGGACTTGTTGATATTGTCATGGTGAGTTTGGATGGGTTTGGTGAAAATTATGTGAAGCTGACTGGCGTAAATGCTTTTGACAAGGTTGTTGGGGTATTAAATGACGTGGCAAATGCTGATTGCGTAGGAGTTGTTAGATCAATACACATGCCGGGGATAAACGACGATGATTTAGTAAAAATTGCAAAGATGTGCGATGAGATTGGAATTGATGAATTTTTTCTTCAACCAATCTCCATTTACAAAGAGAACAAAGAAAAATTGTTAAAGGCTGGATTGAAGGTTAATAGAGCTGAAAGTCTCATAGAATTTTTTAAAACTGCAATGGAAATTCAAAATAATGCAGATGTGAATGTAAAAGTGCCGGGATGCATTCTTGTAAACTTTAGACAATTGATGCAAAAATACGAATTTGAAGACTTGATGTTTTTAAATAGGAACAGTATAGCTACAGCCTCACCAACAATTAGGAGGGAGTGGAGGTTCGTGATCGAGCTATAATTAAATTAATTAAGATTATTATTAAGATTATTCGATACGTCTTTACAGCTACTGAACCACTGAATACAGCTAAGCTGAATCACACATAGAATAATGTAGAATGATGTGGAATAATAATTACATAGATTACACAATCTGTACAAACGGATAAACGGGTAAACGGACAAACAGATAACTCAATCATTAACTCATTAACTTGTTAAATCACTAAATCATTAAAACCATAAACATTAAGCCTGTGAAACGCTAAGCTTAAAACGCATACTAACCAAGGTTTACAAGGTGATAGCTTGAGATGCGTCGTTACAACTTGGGAGTACATGGATGCCTTATGTAGAAAGGTTGCTGAGCAAATTGTAGAAGATGAGTTTAATGCTGATGTTATTGTTGCTATAGCTAAGGGAGGATGGTTTGCTGGTAGGGTTTTGTGTGATTTGCTGGATGTTGAGGATTTGGTTAGCCTGAATGTAATCCACTATGCTGGTGTGGATGACAGAGGTGTTAAGATAAAGTATTCAATCCCTAAGGAAGTTGTTGAAAACAAGAAAGTTTTAATCGTTGATGATTTGGTTAATACTGGCTTAAGCCTGAATACGGCAAAGGAGTATGTAGAAAAGTTAAATCCAAAGGCTATAAAAACTGCTGCTTTGCAATTGTTATCAACATCACAATTCATTCCAGATTACTTCGGCGAATACATGGAGGAGTTTGCTTGGGTGATATTTCCATGGAATTTTATTGAAGACATGGCAGACATAACGGCAAAGGTTATGAAATCCAAGGAGTTGTGGAGTGAATGGGACGTAAAGTGGGAGATTTACAAGCAGTTCGAGATTAACCCGATCTATTTGGAGATTGCACAGCCCAGGAGGTTTGAGGAAGTTTTGGAGATCATGCAGAGGAGAGATTTAATAGAGAAGGTTGTTAAAGATGGTAAAACCTTCTGGAGGTTAAAAACTTGATCGGCATAATCGGCGGTACACACATTTTGGAGATTGATGTTCTACATCATGTGAGGGAAGAGGTTATAAAAACTCCCTATGGCATTGCAGAGGTTGATTTGGGGCTAATTGATGGAATTGAGGTTGTTTTGATTCAGAGACATGGAAAGAAGCAGAATAAACCGCCACATACAATCAACCATCCCGCAAACTTCTATGCGTTTAAAAAGTTGGGTGTAAAGTACATAGTCGGCATGGGGTCGGTTGGTTGTTTGAAAGAACATATAAAACTTCCAACGTTGATTGTTCCCGACGACTACATCGATTTTTTTAGCAGTACAACCATTTTCAACGACAAATTAGTTCACATAACTCCCGGGTTCAGTGAAAAAGTTAGAAGAGCTTTGATTGTCGCTGGTAAAGGCATTCCAATGATTGAGAACGGCATTTACTTTCAAACTAGGGGTCCAAGATTGGAAACAAAAGCTGAGATTAGAGTGATTAAAAACTGGGCTGACTGCGTGGGAATGACGGCAGCTTCGGAAGCAACGGTTGCGAAGGAGTTGGGGTTGGAGTATGCTGTTGTTTGTACAATGGACAACTACGCTCACGGCATCAAGGATGTGACGATAGATTATGAGGAGATAAGGAGAAAAGCAAAGGAGAATGCGGAACTATGTTTGAATGTTGTTGGAAAAGCTGTGAAGGTGATATGGGATGAGTATATTGATAAAAAATATTAAAATTGTTGATGTTAATAAAAGTATCCAAGGGGATGTTTACATCGAGGATAACAAGATTGCTAATGTTGGAGAGATAAAAAATTCGAAGCACGATGTTGTTATTGAAGGAAAAAACAAGGCTTTGATTCCGGGATTAATAAACATGCACACCCATGCTGCCATGGTTTTATTCAGGAGTTATGCTGACGACATGCCTTTGATGGAATGGTTGAACAACAAGATTTGGCCTTTGGAGGCTAAGCTAAAACCTAAGGATATCTATCATGGAACAAAGCTTGCGTGTCTTGAGATGCTCAAGTCTGGCACTACGACCTTCAACGACATGTACTTTGAGATTGAAGCGATTGCTAAGGCTGTTGAAGAAATAGGAATCAGAGCTTGCATTTCATCAGCCTTTCTCGACTTTTTTGATGCTGAAAGGTTGAAGGAGAGGTTAAGGAGGGTGGAAAAGGATTTAAAGAGATTAAGGGGTTTCAAGAACATCATTCCAGCCATCGGACCCCATGCCCCATATACTGTCAGCATAGATGGGTTGAAGGCGTCTATTGAATTAGCCAATAAATACGATGCATTGATACACTTCCATTTGGCTGAGACAGAGGCAGAGATTAAGGAATTCAAGGATAAGCATGGAAAGGGTGTTGTTGAGGTTTTGGATGAAATTGGATTTTTGAATGCGAGATTGACGGCTGCCCATTCAGTTTGGTTGAGTGAAGAGGAAATAAAGCTGATGGCCAAAAGGAGTGTGAGTGTTGTTCATTGTCCGACAAGCAACATGAAGCTATGTGTTGGCAATGCGTTGAATTTCTCGGCAATGAAGAAACACGGTTTGAACGTTTGTTTGGGAACGGATAGTGCGGCGAGTAACAACAACCTCGACATGTTTGAGGAGATGAAGTTTACCGCTTTGTTGCAGAAGTATCACTATAACGATCCAACGATTTTAAATGCCAAAGAGGCTTTTGAAATGGCTACAGTTAACGGGGCTAAGGCTTTGGGAATTAAGGCTGGCTTAATAGAACCAGATTACTTGGCTGATTTGGTAATAATTGATTTGAGGAAACCGTATCTAATGCCGGGGCACGATTTGATCAGCGATATGGTTTACTCCGTTAAGGGGGATTGTGTTGACACAGTAATCGTAAATGGAAAAATTGTAATGGAGAATGGGAGAGTGAAGGGTGAGGAGAAGATAATGGAGGATGCCAGAAAAGTTGCTATGGATTTGATCAGCAGATGAACAGATTTTAAAATACTGTCTAATTTAATTACATCAACCATTGAATGTTTAGCTTAATGCAAACTCAATACAACCCTAACCTTAGTACAACCTTGGCTACTGCGACCAAATTAAATTTACAAAAGTCTAAGAACGCAACAAAACGAGGCAAAGGAAGACGTGGAAGCAGTATTAACAAAACTGCGAGCAAAGAATTACTACGAATAGCTCATTCAAGTAAATCTATCTTATTTTGAATTATGCACCACAACACTCAGTTGTAGTTCTGGATACACCTGCGTTAAAAGCATTTTTAAACCACTAAGGTTATTGCTAGGATACGATATAAAATTTTTTCTTATGGATTTAAAACAAAGATAAAAATACAAAATTTTAAAAGTTTCAAACCAGAAAAGCAACAAAAAAGTAAACAATAAATATTAAAATAAAAACAAATGTAACAAAACAAACAAGAAGGAGTTTTATCATGAATAAGATGACGAG
>QMZC01000094.1 GCA_003662995.1 Archaeoglobales archaeon | reverse complement strand
CTATTTTTAGCTGCTATTTCTTTTACTGGAGTTTCTTTGTCGAGTCGTCTGATTATCCTTGACTTCTTGTTCGTTAGTTTTCTCACGGGATGTTGGGTTGTGAAATAATTTTGGGATAAAGTTCCGTTGATTGTGTTTGAAATTTTAAAAATGCATAAGCTCGGGCTTAAGTACGGGTTTAATCATCGCATATTTCAAAAGCCAAATTCCTAAAAACGCTGAAATTAAAATAGCGGTCAAGAAAAATACTAAAGATGAGATTATAGAGACTGCAAACGCTTCTAGCATGCTTATATCCAACACTGTTTTAAGAGCATATAAATACGCAAAGTAACTTACAATGGGAGAAACGATTCCTATCAAAGGAATTACAGCGATTATTATCAGCACTATGAATGCAAATATTCCTGCAGCTAAATTTGCCAAACCCACTTCGAATATCCCTTTTTGCTTACCAATCAATCTCAAACCAATCCAAAGAAAGAAACCGCTAGACAAGATTGCTAAAAGCAGAAATAAGCCAAAGAATACGGTTTCAATCATCATAAATTATTCAGCATGTATCATATTTAATTTTTGGGCTATATTATAGGATGCAGTATGTTAAAGATTGGCGGAGAACATGAGGAGTAGAGATAGTAGCATCAGTATTATAGCTAGAATCAAAGCGTAAACCGCATATCTCGATTCACCAAAGACTATTGGAATGGGCCCTATTAACACGACACCTCCAGCCTTAACCTTCTTTTTTGGTTTAAATTCCTCCTCCATTTCTTCGTCGTAGTCGTATCTTCTTTTCAATCGATCATGATACGTGTATTCTTCGTGAGGTAAAATTTCCATTCTTTCAGTCAAACCACGGATAACAAAGAAAATTCCGATGACAATTAGAGCAACGGCTATTATCTCCATCATGCTATCACCTCATAAATGCATAAACAATTATCAGAAAGATGGCTGCGATTATTATACTAAACATTACCATGTCTGGAGATGTACCGAAAACGATTGGGATTGGTCCAATTACAACAATTCCACCGTATTCTACACCAGATTGAGAGATTAGCAGCATTGATATGCCCATGAAGATTAACGCAATCCCAATCATAATTTTGAAGGGGTTCATAGTATCAGTCATTAAATTTTGAATAAAAATTTTTGTTGGTGTTCTGTAATCAAATTCGAGTCTTGCAGCAAACTTAAAAATGAAATGAATTTAAATATCTGAAGTTGAATTCAAGCGATGGTAACTGGAATCGTTTATCACAAGAAATACTTAGAACATGAGCAAACTCCCACTCATCCAGAGAGGAAGGAGAGGTTAGCTTACACGATGGATCAGCTCATGGAGGAGGGTATCTTTGAGGATAGAGATATAAAATTATTAGAACCATTTATGGCATCAGAACAGGATGTTTTGCAAGTCCATACACATGAATACGTTGAGTTTTTGAAGAGAGAGAGTAAAAAAGGCGGTTTTATTGATTGGGATACAAACATTCCAGTCGGGGTTTTTGAGATTGCTTTACTTGCTGTTGGCGGGGCAATAAAAGCTGCTGACTCCGTTTTAAAAAAAGAGGTTGACAATGCATTTGCCATGACTCGACCCCCCGGACATCATGCTAAACCGTACACTGGGGCGGGCTTTTGCTACTTCAACAACATGGCTATAATGGTCAAAGGGCTATTGAAAAAATTTGACAGAATTTTGATCTTGGACTGGGATGCACATCATGGCGATGGGACGCAGGAGATATTCTACAACGATAATAAAGTCTTGTTTATTTCAACACACCAAATGCCGTTATATCCTGGTACTGGATTCCCCTATGAGGTAGGAAGTGGAAATGGGGAGGGATATACAATAAACATTCCACTACCTCCAGGTACATCAGATGATGGCTACATGATGGTCGTTGATGAGATCATCGAGCCAGTTGCGATGGAGTTCAAGCCCGAGTTTATTGCAGTTTCTGCTGGGCAAGATAACCACTTCACAGACCCAATTACTGGATTGGCTTTAACAGCCAGAGGTTATGCGGAGTTGATGAAGAGAGCAGTGGAATTGGCGGAAAAGTTGTGTGATGGAAGACTTGTTGCCGTGCTTGAAGGTGGATACAGTGTTGAATCGGCATTACCCTACACGAATTTGGGGATAATAGCAGCTATGGCTAAAAAAGACTTGAGTTGCATAAGAGAACCCAAGAGTTACTTGGCTGAATTGAAGTGGAGGAGGAAAGAGGCTGCGATTAAAAAGCTTAAGGATAACATCAATGAGGTTATAAAACACCATTCGAGGTACTGGGAATGTTTACGCCAAAACAAGTGATTGAATTGTGGGATAAGTATGGGCTAAATGATGAGGTAAGAAGGCATTGCATCAAGGTTGCTGAAGTGGCGTTAAAGATAGCAGATAGTGTGGAAAAAAATGGGGTAAGCATAGACAAAGAAGCTGTTTTAGTGGGTGCTTTACTACATGACATTGGTAGAGTAATAACCCACAATCCATTTCTGCACTTTATAAAAAGTGCTGAGATATTAAGAAAAGAAGGGTTTGACGAGAAAATTGTTAGAATCGCTGAAAGGCATTTCAGTGCTGGTTTGGATGAGCAAGATGCAGAGAAATTGGGTTTGTCACCAAAAAATTACATGCCGGAAACTTTAGAGGAAAAAATCGTATCGTTTGCCGACAACTTGGTTTTTGGAGATAAAGAAGGCAGTTTCAGCGATTTTATGAAGAGATTGGATGAAATTGACAGAAAAAATGGAAAATTGAAGTGGTTGACTGAGAAAACGAGGGTTAGGGCTTTAAAAATTAAAGAAGAGTTGGAAGCTCTTTCGGGTTTGAGGTTTTAGTGATTGATATAACATAGTGTAACTTTACTACTTAATCTACATTTAAATAACAGAAAACTAAAAATATCTTAGCCCACAAATTATTCTAAATTCTAAGGTGATCACATGGTTAAGAGAGCGAAGCTTGTGAACGATATAGTTGAACTAGTCCCAATTTTGCAAATATTCTCCATAAACCTTTACAGGAATGTTTATGATGCGTTGCTGCGAGAATGGCTTACGTTTGATGAATTAAAAGAGAGATTTGGCGAGGGAGTGGAGGAGGCTTTAAAAATACTAAAACACGCAGGGATGCTTGACGTAAAGTGGAGGATGCCTGTAGAGCCAAAAGATAAGCCAGAGAAAGAGTATCATGTAAGTTATACTCATCTAAGCGCAAACTTCTACGCTTCACTTAAGGATTTGAACAAGATTTTGGAAGTCATTTTTATGCCCGATGATGAATTCGAAGAGTACGTCCAAAAGATTATGGATGAGATAAGGGCTGGAAGAAAGTCTGTTCCGCATATCTGCAAGAGCTTAGGGTTAGATCCATTAATTGTTAGGGGTATAGCCAAGAAATCACTGAAGTTGAACATCAAAGGGCAACTCGTAGAGTTTGCAAAGGATGAAGAAATATAGCATAAGGGACATATTAAACAAGTTGAAGTGGCATCCATCCTATAACTTTGAAAAGATATCCATTCTGTTTGTTGATAGACCTATCGGTGTTAGTGAGATTAATGCGGGGGAGATTGAAGAAATTGGGCATAAGTTTATCTACCTCCACTCTGGAGTTGCAATACCAATGCATAGGATAGTTGAGATTAAATACGATGGAAAAACGTATTGGAGGAGAAACAATGGTGTTGAGGAGCAGGTTGAAGAAAAAGATGGATAAGCTTGCTCTGGATTTTTCATCTTCCATAGATAGTGATAAAAACATATTTTATTACGATATTTTGGTAGACTACGCTCATGTTTTAAATTTGTTGAAGGGTGGAATAATCAACAAAGATGAAGCTAAAGAAATAATTCTGGCTTTGAATGGGGTTAAAGAGATGGGTTACAAGTTTAAAAATTACGAAGATGTCCATGAGGCAATTGAGGCTGAAGTAACAAAGATTACAAAAGCTGGACTAAAAATGCACACAGCAAGGTCAAGAAACGATGAGGTTGCGACATGTTTAAGGCTGTTTGCAAGGGATAGCCTAATTTCTTTAATGGCAGCATTGCTCGAGTTGAGGGGGACGATTATTGAGATTGCGCAGAACAATCTAAACACAATTATGCCCGGTTTTACACACTTGCAATACGCACAGCCTACAAAGTTGGCTCACCATATAATAGCCTACCACGATTCAATTGAAAGGGATTTTTCAAGGGCTAAGGAGGCTTTCAACAGAATTAATTTGTGTCCTTTGGGATCAGCAGCCTTTGCTTCAACAAGTTTTAAACTTGATAGGCAATACACCGCAAATTTACTGGGATTTGACGGTGTTGTTGAGAATTCGGTTGATGGTGTTAGTAGTAGGGATTTTTTGATAGAATGCGTGTTTGTTGCTACATCCACCATGTTGAGTTTGAGCAGAATTGCTGAAGAGCTAATTCTGTGGTCTTCAGAGTTTGACTTTGTGGAGTTGCCGGATGAATATACATCTACATCAAGTATAATGCCCCAGAAGAAGAATCCTGACATTGCCGAGCTTGTAAGGGCTAAATGTGGCAAGATTATAGGGAATTTGACATCTGTAATGGCGATATACAAAGCCATGCCATACACTTACAACAGGGATTTCCAAGAGATGAACGAAATTTTGTACGATAGCATGAGGATTGTAAACGATTCAACGATTTTGATGGCTAGGATGCTTGAAAACGTACGATTTAAGGTTGAAGTGATGGAGAGAAAGGCAAAAAAGGGATTTTCTACGGCAACTGAAATGGCTGATTTACTCGTTATGAAAGAAAACATTCCATTCAGGGTTGCACACAGAATTGTCGGCAAATTGGTTATGGACAAACTTGATTTTACTGTTGAGAATGTCAAAAAAATTGCTAAGGAATTTGGGGTTGAAGTTAAGAATGTTGGTGACAAGGATTTAAAGGATGCCTTAGATGTCAAAAAGGTGGTTGAGAAGAGAGAGAATGTTGGGGGGACTTCAACTAATGAAATAAAGAAGATGCTCAAGGTTAGAGAAGAAAAATTAAAAAAAGACATCAAATTTTTTGAAGAATTGGTAGACAAAGTTTCGGCAAAGCTTGAGAGGTTGTATGCAGAAATCGAAAAGGTTGTGGTCTGAAGGTTGATTTAAACTTCTATCTTAAAATCTAGTATCCAAAATAGAAAAATATATATCACGATTATCGAACAAATGTTCGATGAGGTGGATAGAAGGTTTAATAGCTGTATTGTTGATGCTTGTTCCATTTTTCGCATTCAAAAGTGAAAATTTAACCACTTACATCTATTGGATAGTCATTACTGCTGCATTCCTCGTTTATACATCCTTGGATGCGAAGAGGTGGGTGTATGAATAGCTTCATCATTTTAATTGGCTTATACGCTGTGCTGGGAACAGGAATAGCAATTTACGCGAGGGGGGCGAGAAGTCAGGAAGAGTACTTTGTTGGTGGTAGAAACATTAGCGGGATTGTTTCAGCCTTGACATATGCATCTACAACCTATTCTGCATTCATGATGGTTGGTTTGGTTGGTTTGAGTTACGCAAGCGGTGTTGGATCTGCTGGCTTTGAATTGATGTATTTGGTTGGCACGTTGTTCCTACTATCTTATTATGCCCCAAAAGTTTGGGAGTTGGGGAAAGAAAGGGGTTTTGTCTCGCCAGCAGAACTGATTGGTAGTAGATATGGAAGTATTACAGCAAAACTCTCTGCAATAATTGCTTTAATAGCTCTAATACCTTACACATCCATTCAATTAATTGGTGTAGCTTTGATACTTGAGAAAAATGCCAGTTTGAGTTTTTCAATGGGAATTTTGGTTGTTGCTTTGTTAATCGCCTTATGGGCTTTTATTGGTGGACTAAGAGGTGTTGCATGGACTGACGCAATTCAAGGGTCTCTCATGCTGCTTGCTGCCATCTTAGCAGTCGTATGGGTATCGTTTAAGGTTGATTTTTTGAGCATTTCAAAACTTGATGGGTTGCTCTACGTTCCAAACAAGATTTGGACACCTAAGTTGTTTGCTGCATTAACCGTTCCTTGGTTCTTCTTTGCCTTAACAAATCCTCAAGTATTTCAAAGATTATTCATACCAAAGGATAAGGCTGCCTTAAGGAAAATGATAGTGTACTTCGGACTTTTTGGATTGATTTACACAGTATTGGTCACATTTCTTGGTTTGGAGCTAAAATTAATGACGTTGAATGGGGACTTTCCATCAGTGAGTTATAGAGATGATGTAACACCAACTCTGTTAACGATTATGCCCTCATGGCTCTCTTTACTTGTTGCCTTGAGCATATTGGCTGCTGCCATCACAACAGCGAATTCCATCATTCTTACACTTTCTTCCATGATTTCAAGGGATGTTGTAAAAGAAAGGGGGATAATAGTTGGAAAGTTGGCAGTGATAGTATTAACTGTTGTAGTTGCCCTGTTCGCCCTACAAAAGGTGAGCTACATAGTTGAGCTTGCCGTTTTATCTTCAACGATTCTGTTGTGCTTTCTACCATTGATACTCGGAGTTTTCCACTTTGACAAGGGTGGCAAAATTACCGGAGTTTCGACACTCTTAATCGGATTTGTTACAGCAGTAACACTGTCATATTTCAAATTATCTCCCCTAGGCATACCAGCATCCATAGTAACTTTCACATTGGTGTTTGCAACGTTCTTTGTTTTTAGTTTGATTGAGGGTAAGGGTTCAGCTAAAACTATTTAATCTAAGGTTAATTGAGCTCATGGAATATCTACTGGCATTTCTTGCTGGAGTGGTATCTGTGATCTCCCCATGTATCCTGCCTCTACTACCCATCATCTTTGCCGCATCCAGAGGAAAGTACAAAAAGGGATTTCTAATCATATTGGGTTTGTTTACCAGTTTTGGAATCCTCGGAATCTTTTTCGGTTATCTGGGCACGATCCAGTACTTCAAATATTTTGCATATATCTTCCTTTTTGCTTTCGGAATTGTTTTAGTTTCTGATAGAATCAAGGAGCGCTATTCGGTTTTTATGTCAAAAATCGTTAGCTCAAATATTGCTGCAATGAATGCTCCATTTCTTTTCGGTTTTGCCTTGGGTTTTGTATGGAGTCCGTGCATTGGACCTTTTCTCGGTTCAATACTTTCCTACGCTGCGATAATTGGAGATCCCGTAAAAGGGCTCCTCCTTCTCATGTGCTACGCTCTGGGCTTGGCATCAACAATTGCTTTGATACTCGGCGTTGGTGAAAAGGCGTTAAAAGAGAAAATCAGTAAAAAAGGAGAGATTTTAAGCAAGATAGCGGGTTGGATTATAATCTTGTATGTAATTTTGATTGCAACTAGGGTTTTGGAGATTGTAGAGTATCATTTGGTTAAATTTTACCAGATTTAACTTGAGCATGACGGTACATCTGGTAAAGTTAAGGTGAGAATCTATTGTCAACCTTTAACAGCCTTAATGCAAACAAAATCCAATTCCGATACAATCTTAACACTTCTCAAATCAATAACCTCAAATCCAGCACCTTCGAGCATATTTTTAACTTCCTCAAGGGTATAAAACTTTGCTCTTGAATAAAATCTATGCCCCTGCTTAGCCTTCTCAATGTATCTCCTCCCCAATTCAGAGTCTTTGGGGACAATTGCAGCGATTAGTTTTCCATTTAACTTTAAAACTCTGTTAGCTTCATTTAACGCTTTTGTCGGGTTGTCTAAAAAGCATAAGGTTACGATAAACAGCAAACAGTCAAAAGTTGAATCTTTAAATGGCAGATTGTGTGCATCTCCCCTTACAAGCTCTTTTACACCTCTTTTTTTGGCAATTCTCAGCATGTCCAAGCTTGCATCAACTCCAATCCTAACTTTGAGTTTCTCCGCAAATCTACCCGTCCCAACACCAATTTCTGCTATATTTCTACCTTCAATTAGCCTTTCAATACATCCAACTTCTCTTTCAAAAATCTCTCTGTTTACCTCATACCATTCATCGTATTTTTCTGCTTTACCTTCAAAAATTCTCCACATGACTAAAACCAAATTTTGCTTTTTTAAAATTATCGATTGCTATGAACAGCGTAGAAACTCATAGCAAATAACTTAAATCAGCTTTAGGACATTTTCCCTCAATATCATCCGAATCTCCTTTTTCGGTAGATCCAATGCCAAAATTTTACCTAATTCATCTTTCATTTTTCCAAATGGTATGCCAGATCCAAATATAAGTTTCTCTGGCCCTAATTCTTTGTAAAATTTCTCTATCAAATTTTTTGAGGCTAAAGCCGTATCAAAATAAACGTTGTTGAAATCCCTAAAAGCTTTGAGGAATTTGGCAGGATCTCCACTTATCAATCCAAGATGAGGAATTATAACGGGACTGTTATCAACCATTTCGACGAACCTCTTTGTAAAATCAAAGTCCTCCTCTATTACTATGGGTTTTCCAAGTTCGTTTAAATCTCTTAGAAAATCTCTGAATTTTCCATCTTCAAACAAACTAAGATTGGATTTCGTATGAGTCCAGCCCTTAAACCAGTGCCATTTAAATCCTTTAAATTTTCCAATTTCCTCTGGGATTTCTGTTTCTACTACATAGTAGAAAGGAATTAATTGCTCGTATTCTTCAGATTTTCTCAAAACGTAATCATTCATAGCAACGTCAACTTCAGCTGGAAGAGCAAAAACTACTATTTTCTCAACGTTACTTTCATCCATCTGGATGAAAATGTTATCAATTGGAATAGAGTATCCCAAATGGACGTGGGCATCTACGAATTTCATACCAGAATTTAGTTAAACAATTAATAAATTTGCTGAGGTTTATTCACATATCGTTGTCAATCAATTGGTTTGATGTTCTTTCAATATCTAAGGGTTTTACAATCCATAGTAAAACTCTAACACCAGAAGAGTTTAATTGTGGTTGAATTCCAATTCAACAACACATTTTTGATTTCTTTAAGAATTCAATCGCTTCGCTCATCAGGTTAATTCTGCCGGGAAAGATAAAAAGGTTAAAATTTATAGAAGGGTAAAATTTACAGGCGGTCGTAAACTCTTTCTCGTTTGTCGATTCTAATGACAAAGACGATTTTCTTATCGAAGAGATTTTGAAAACAATCCTGAAATTTCCAACCCTCACAGCATATGTGTTTTCAATATCCCTGAGCTTTCGAATGTCAAGAGAGAATGGATCTTCTAACCTTTCGATAGTTTTAAAAATTCTGATTCGGTCGGTTTTACTAAGCTTTTTCAGATTTTTGGTAGCTCTCTTTTTTAAAATAATTTCAAACTTCATCCTCGAGTCCAAGCTCCTTTTTCGACTCTTCGAGAGAGATAGTTTCGAGTTCTCCTCTCTCATAAGCTTCTATGTCTCTTCTAATTTCTTCAAGCTCCTCCTCACTTAGCTCATCAAAAAGCTCTTCTTCAATTCTTCTCAGTCTTTTGTCAATTTCTTCAAGTTTAAGCTTGATTTCTTTGAGAAGTTCAACAGCTTCGCTCATTATGTTAATTTTTGCTGGAGAAGATAAAAAGGTTACTCAT
>QMZC01000093.1 GCA_003662995.1 Archaeoglobales archaeon | reverse complement strand
TTAAGATATTCTTTTGCTCAATTAGTTGTTTAAATCCTGTTAGAAACTGGAATTTGTTCTGTAAGCTGTTTATGCTTTATTATAATAAGTTGAGGTGGTGTTTATGTTAAGTGGACAGGTCCCGCACAAAGTTTAGAAAACTTTATATATCACAATACTAACATAAAGTTAGTAACCATGATAAGACGTAAGGAGGTTAGTGAAAACATGGACATCGATGCGGTATTAGAAGCTTTGGGTAACGAAAGTAGAAGAAGAATACTTAGCCTACTTTCTAAAAAACCTTGCTACGTCAGCGAAATATCCTATTCGTTAAAAATGGCTCCAAAAACGGTGATAGAGCATTTGGAGAAATTAGAGAAAGCTGGCTTGATTAGGAGTTTCGAGGAAGGGAGGAGAAGGTACTACTACATTGACAAAACAATAAGACTTGAAGTGCTAATATCCCCCCACAGATTCAAAGCCTACGTTGGTGGGGATGTTGATTTAGAGTTTAAGCTGGATGAGATAAGCTCGATAATCAATAACATACAAAACTTTAGAGCAAAAACGATGTCAGAGATGTGCAGAATTCTTGAGAAAGCTGATGAGATGCAGAGATACTTCTCAAAGGTTCAAAGCATGATTGCTTCAAGGTTAAATGAGGTATTTGAAGGGTTAATTGATGAGATCGAGAGGAGGATTGAAGATGATGTTGAAAGGTTGGTGATGCTTGCATTGACAAAGGGAATTTGCAAGGATGTAGAGATAGCAGAGGCTTTCGGATTGAGTTACAGTGAAGTAAACAGAGCTTTGGAGAGTTTGATGCGAAAAGGCATCGTTAAGAAGGTTGTGGATGAGAATGGAGTGGTTTGGAAGGTGGGGTGATTTATGATGGTTGAGTTTAGCAGATTTAAGATAATAAAATTAGGTCATCAAATAATTTGGAGGTGGTTGTATGAGTAAAGAGGTATCGCTTCGTGTGGCTGAAGCGTATTATAGGGATGTTGGAAGGGGGATTGCGAGAATAGACCCCCTTGTAATGGAAGATTTAGGATTACAGAGTGGAGACGTTATTGAGATAATTGGTAAAAACAACGTGCCAGCAATAGTTTGGCCCGGGTATCCTGAAGACAGGGGAAAGGGAATCATAAGGATTGATGGAAGCTTAAGAAACAACGCTGGAGTAGGTATTGATGATAGAGTTAAAATAAAGAAAGTTGAAGCAAAACCGGCAGAGAAGGTTGTCATTGCACCTACAGAACCAGTAAGGCTAATGGGTGGCGACGCCTATCTGTTAAGGCTGTTGGAGGGCAGACCGGTAAAGAGGGGGCAGAAGATCAGGGTTGAAATCTTTGGACATACACTAACGTTTGTTGTAACTTCAACAAAGCCAACGGGCGTTGTAATCGTTTCAAGAAACACCATCATCGATTTGAAGGAGAAGCCGGTTGAGGAGGCAAAGAGGGCAGTACCAAGTGTTACCTATGAGGACATTGGTGGTTTGAAGAGGGAGCTAAGGCTGGTTAGGGAAATGATAGAGTTGCCATTGAAGCATCCAGAGATCTTTCAACGCTTGGGAATTGACCCGCCAAAGGGTGTTTTGCTTTACGGCCCTCCAGGTACAGGAAAAACGCTGATCGCCAAGGCTGTTGCCAACGAGGTTGATGCTCATTTCATAACGCTGAGCGGTCCAGAAATCATGAGCAAGTACTATGGCGAGTCAGAACAAAGGCTTAGGGAGATATTTGAGGAGGCTAAGGAGAACACACCAGCGATAATATTTATTGATGAGATTGACTCAATCGCTCCGAAGAGAGAAGAGGTGACGGGAGAGGTTGAGAGGAGAGTTGTTGCACAGCTATTGGCATTAATGGATGGGTTGGAGGCGAGAGGAGATGTAATAGTTATAGCAGCAACAAACAGACCAGATGCGATTGATCCAGCTTTAAGGCGTCCAGGAAGGTTTGATAGAGAGATAGAGATTGGAGTGCCCGATAGAGATGGTAGAAAGGAGATCCTTGAGATTCACACAAGGGGTATGCCGTTGGCTGAGGATGTAAACCTTGATGAACTGACTGAGTTGACAATTGGTTTCGTTGGTGCTGACTTAGAGGCATTGGCTAAGGAGGCAGCGATGCATGCACTAAGACGAGTGCTACCAGAAATAGACATAGAAGTTGAAAAGATACCAGATGAGGTTTTAGAGAATCTGAGGGTTACGGGGGAAGATTTCCTTGAGGCTTTGAAGAATATTGAGCCATCAGCAATGAGGGAAGTGCTGGTGGAGGTGCCAAATGTCAAGTGGGATGATGTTGGTGGTTTGGAGCATGCAAAGCAAGAGCTAATGGAGGCTGTGGAGTGGCCATTGAAGTATCCAGACGTGTTTAGGGTGGTAAATATAACACCACCTAAAGGAATAATGTTGTATGGGCCTCCTGGCACTGGTAAAACTTTGTTGGCAAAGGCAGTTGCTAATGAGAGCAATGCCAACTTCATAAGTGTGAAGGGTCCAGAGTTGCTGTCGAAGTGGGTTGGAGAGAGTGAGAAACATGTAAGAGAGATGTTCAGGAAGGCGAGGCAAGTAGCACCATCGGTAATCTTCTTTGACGAGATAGACAGCTTAGCACCAAGAAGGGGTGGAATAGGAGATAGTCATGTGACTGAAAGAGTAGTTAGCCAGTTGCTGACAGAGTTGGATGGACTAGAGGAATTAAAGGATGTTGTAGTTATAGCAGCCACAAATAGACCAGACATGGTGGATCCTGCATTGCTTAGAGCTGGCAGGATAGAGAGACACATCTACATACCAGCTCCCGACAAAAAGGCGAGAGAAGAGATATTTAGGATCCATCTAAGGGGTAAACCTTTGGACAAAGACGTAGATATTGAAGAGTTGGCTAAGAAAACTGAGGGATATAGTGGTGCAGACATTGAGGCTGTTTGCAGAGAGGCGGGAATGCTTGCGATAAGAGAGGCAATAAAACCGGGAATGAGCAAAGAGGAAGCAAAGAAAGTTGCAGAAAAGCTCAAGATAACAAAGAAGCACTTTGAAGAGGCGTTGAAGAAAGTAAAGCCAAGCTTGACGAAGGAGGATTTAAAGAGGTATGAAGAGATTGTTAAGGACTTCCATAAGATGTACGCTTAATTTGCTAAACTTCAATTTTAATTTTTTAATTGATGAAGATGAAAATGTGAGATAAAAAATAAAAAAATAAAAAACAAGAAAATAAAAGGAGGTGATGTAGATGGTTTGGAGAAGGAGAAGAAGGGATTGGGATGACATATTTGATCTGTTTGGCAGGGAGTTTGAGTTCTTTGATGAAGTGTTTGAAAGAATGGTCAGAGATATTGATGAAATGTTCAGAAAAGCGTCAAGCGGTGAAATCAAGCCGTTTGTTAGGGGATTCTCAATAAGAATTGGACCTGATGGCAAGCCTGAGATTAGGGAATTTGGAACGAAGCCAGAAGCTGTTAAAGCAGGTATTGAAGAGAGAAAACCGTTGGTTGATACGATGGAGACCGATGAAGAAGTCCATGTCATTGCGGAAATGCCGGGAGTTAGCAAGGAGGACATCGACTTGAACGCATCAGAAACGACACTGGAGATTAAGGCGGAAGGCGAGAACAGAAAGTACTTTGAGGTTGTTGAGCTACCATGTGAAGTAATCCCAGAATCTGCGAAGGCAAGATACAACAATGGAGTTTTGGAAGTCATCTTGAAGAAGAAGCATCCAAAGAGGGAGAAAAAGAAGAAGATTAAGGTTGAGTAATTTTTTATTTGTTTATTTATTTTTATTTTTTAGTATTTTTATTAATTATGATGTAAATCTAACATTACCTAATTAAAATTCAGGAATTAAGATTGGTAAATTAGCACATTAATAGATAAGAATTTATTACATTGCTCCTTTTCTCACCCAATGCAAAATAAACTGTTTAAGTGGATTGTTCTAGCACTCACAATCTTGTTTTGGGGATTGGCATTCACAGCAATTAAGTACTCTGTAATCTACCTCAACCCCATAGAACTGGCAGCGATGAGGTTTGTGGTTGCAGACATCTTTTTTGCATTAAACATACTGCTGTCAAGCCTAAAGATTAACAAGAAGGATTTGCCGTTACTTTTCGTTTTGGGTCTTTTTGGAGTTACAATATACCATGTTTGTTTGAATACGGGAGAGATTTACATAAGCTCTGGTGTTGCTAGCCTTATAATTTCCACCGCCCCAATTTTTGTGCTTCTGTTTTCATGGATGTTTTTGAATGAGACGATAACAAAAGGAAAGGTGCTTGGAATTCTAATAGCATTCCTTGGTGTTGCAATGTTGTCAGAGCCTAAAACTGGCAACATTGTTGGTATCTTACTTGTGTTTGTTAGCGCCATTGCAGCAGCAGTCTATACAGTTCTTGGAAAAAAGCTGATGGACAAATACGATTCTGTAACTCTCACAAACTACGCAATGGTGTTGGGGTCAACACCCCTCTTTTTTGTCATCGACTTTACTGCGTTTACGGCCTTGGTTTTAAACTTAAATTTAATGCTTGCAGTCTTTTTTCTCGGTCTTTTTTCAACATATTTAGGATACCAGGGATGGTATTACTTTCTTGAGATGGAAGAGGCTTCAAAAGCTTCGGTATTTTTACTGACAATACCTTTTGTTTCATTAATTGCCGGAGCAATCTTGTTAAATGAGGCAATTACGCTAAATACCGTTATTGGAGGATTAGCTGTGGTATTAGGGATTGTTCTTACTTTGAAGGGTTGATTGTCAATCTAATATTCTTATTTAGGCTCCTCACAGAGGTTAGATATTAAGCAGTGAAATGATTTCAGAGTCACACTTTAACTTTTTTATACTTGAAAAACATCATGAGTTGAAGGTGGAAGAATGGCTAAGAGTAAAGAAGTTAAAAAAGAAAATAAGGATGATGAATTTAGCGATAAAATAATAGATCTTGAGGATTTGCCGGGTGTGGGTCCTGAAACAGCAAGAAAGTTGAGGGAAGCTGGTTTTACAACAATAGAGGCTGTAGGTGTTGCATCTCCTGCAGAACTGAGTGCCGCTACTGAAATTAGCGAATCAACGGCAGCAAAGATAATAGCGGCTGCAAGAAAAATGGCTGACATAGGTGGTTTTGAAACTGGAGACGCAATTCTTGAGCGGCGAAAGAAAGTTGGGAAGATTACTACTGGTAGTGAAAGCTTAGATAAATTGCTTGGCGGCGGAGTCGAAACTCAAGCCATTACAGAGCTTTTTGGAGAGTTTGGAAGCGGTAAGACTCAAATCTGTCATCAATTAGCCGTCAACGTCCAGATGCCAAAAGAGAATGGAGGATTAAACGGTGTAGTAATAGTTATTGACACCGAAAACACCTTTAGGCCTGAGAGGATTATACAGATGGCTGAAGCTAGAGGTTTGGATGCCAAGGATGTTTTAAAGAACATATTCGTTGCACAGGCTTACAACTCAAACCATCAGATGCTATTGGTTGACAATGCAAAGGAATTGGCGAACAAGCTCAAGAAAGATGGGAAGGAAGTTAGATTGCTTATTGTTGACTCATTGACTTCCCACTTTAGGGCAGAATACGTTGGCAGAGGGACTTTAGCAGATAGACAGCAGAAGTTAAACAGACACTTACACGATTTGATGAAGTTTGGCGATCTATTCAACGCTGCAATTGTTGTCACAAACCAAGTTCAAGCAAAACCTGATACGTTCTACGGAGACCCAACAAGACCCGTTGGCGGGCACATCGTTGCGCATACAGCAACTTTCAGAATTTACTTGAGAAAGAGTAAAGGTGAGCTTAGGGTTGCAAGGCTAATCGACTCTCCACATTTGCCTGAGGGTGAGGCAGTTTTCAAGATAACTGAAAGGGGCGTTGAAGATAAATAAGAAATTTTTATCTTTGTATATATTATATTTTGAAAATTTTCGAGCGGAAGGTTTTTATAAAATTGATCTCGAATTTATTAAAAATCAATAGTGATTGTTATGAGGATATCTACTGGGATTTACGGATTGGATGAATTGCTTGGTGGAGGATACTTAAAAAATACTGTTAATATCATTTTAGGATCAACAGGTACAGGAAAAACAGTATTTGCCTTACAATATCTGCTTAAGGGATTAGAAGATGGGGAAAAAGCGATATACGTCTCTTTTGACATGGATGTTGAGGATGTGATTCAAGTAGCTACATCCTTAGGATGGTTTGAAATTGAGGATTATATTAACAACAACATGTTGTTAATAAACAAGTTCTTTGCCGAAAACGTCACATACTTAAACGATAATCTCATCAATTTTATAGTTGAGAATTCTGATGGTAATACAAGGATTGTTATCGATTCGTTTACACCCCTCATAGCATCTTTGAGTTATGAGATGAGGAATGATGTCAACTGGTTTTTTGCAAAGTTGAAAGAATACGGAACGGCGTTGATATCTCTCGAAGAACCTTTAAATGGAGATTTAAGTGATCCCTCTATAGTCATACCTCTGTTTTTGGGTGACAGTGTGATACAGCTTAAGAGTCTTGGGTATGGAGAGGCTTTCAACAGAACTCTTCGAATTGTCAAACACAGGCGCTCATGGCATGCAGAAGGAGTTTTTCCATACAGGATTTTGGATGGTATTGGAATTTACGTTGAAGGGGCAAGCTACGTAGAGGAGAGTAGAAAGAAAATTGATTTAGATGCAGTTTTTGATGAATTAGGTGTGAGCAAGTCTTCAATTCCCGAAAAGATACTCAGAAGGTT
The DNA here is from genome assembly GCA_003662995.1 of Archaeoglobales archaeon. Classification (GTDB taxonomy): domain Archaea; phylum Halobacteriota; class Archaeoglobi; order Archaeoglobales; family Archaeoglobaceae; genus B5-G16. The sequence continues at coordinate 2,831 of QMZC01000093.1, read as the reverse complement.
GGAAGTCTTGGCGAAAAATTCGGATGAAGAGGCTGAAAGGATCATAATTGAAATTGTTAAAAGGTACAGGTGATGACATGTTAAAGAAGATTTCAGAGATTCTAAATCCTATTGCATCGGATCCGGGAATAAAGATGGTCGTTTTGTATAGAATAGATGGTGTACCGGTTTACACTAAGTTAAACGTCCCAAAACGTGAAATAGCTCCAACGTTGTATTGGCTGGAGGGTCAGATAAAGGAGATGCTGTATCAGATTTTTAACCAGAATTTGGATGAAGCGAGTTTTAAATTTGGAAATTTGAGGATACCTCTCTATCCTGTATCCAAAACTCTGGTATTGGGTGTGATGGCAGATGAGGAGACATCTTCTTACAAGTTGGACATAGATTTACAAACAGTCCGTAAACAATTAAGGGAATTGATTGTATGAGAGCGGAAATTGTATTTTCTCCATCAAATAACACTGAGGAAGCTTATGAAGAAATTAAAATAAAACTTGAGAAATTAACTTTTTCTCCAAAATTTCTCTTCCTTTTCTTGACAGCAGGTACTTGGAAAGCCTACAGTAAGTTTATGGAATTACTGAGAAACAAGTTTCCAAACGCAAAAATGTTAGGATGCACAATTGAGGGATATATTGTAGAAAATGCAATATGGACGAGAGGCGTTGCAATTTTGCTCGCAGATTTTGAAGGAGAGGTTGAAGTTTTTTGGGCAAATGAAAAGAGTGCAATGGAAACAATTGAAAAGCTTGGTGATAAAATTGGGAAAGGATGGGACACAATATTGCTCGTGTTTCCAGCTTTTTATTTTCCCGGAAAACTCAAGTTTTTAAGGTTCTTTTTGAATAACAAGCGTTTTTATCGAAGGTTTAAAGGAAAAGATGATGTGAAAGATAGAAGGAAAGTGTTACTTGAATATTCTAAAACCCTTATGGATATGAAAATGGTGTATCCTATAGACGAGGTAATCAAGACAATTTCAGAAAGGAGTGGTAGAAACACGACAATCATAGGAATGAACCTTATGCCATTGGAAGCAACTTCAAATACCCCATTAATTCTGGCAGACTTTAATAATGTTCATGATGGCGCTGCAGCAATATGTTTTAAAGGAAAAGTAAACGGAATTTTCGATGACGTATTTCCCGATAGGGGTAATAGTTACGAGGAGACTGCAAACCTCATGAAAAGCTATTTTACAAGCGTTGAGGAAGTGAGTGTTGAAAAGGGGGGATTAGCTCTAGCAGATATAAACAACATGAAACCGGTGAAATTTTTGGAATACAAAAGGAGATTAGAAGAATTGGCTGAAGAAGATTTTCTAGAAAAAGTTGAAAAAGGGAAATTACAAATGGCAACTCCTTATGGTGTAGGATTTATAAGTAAAAAAACTTATGGCAGCTCTTTTTTGGGTTTAATGAACTTTCCAGTAGACATTTACCCATCTGTATTTATTTTAGACAATTTTTTTGATAATGCTTTGTTTTTTGGGGAAGTTTTTCGAGGTGGAATAAAGATTTTCGGAAAGATTTTTGAAATGAAGAAATACGAGGGGTTCGATTTCTTTATAATAGATTACAACACCATTATGAGTTTTGGTAGAGATGTGCATAAGATAGTTGAGATTGCCAATAAAAAGAGTTCAAATTACTTTGGAATTTTTTCATCGTTTCCTTCTGCATATCTGCCAACAACTCATAGAAGATTTCTGAGCGAGATAGACGATGGAATTTGTGTTAATGTAACAGGAACGTCTGCACTCTTAGAATTTTTTTAAATAAAACCACTCAATACGAAGCACAAAAGTGAAGATATATTGGAGTAAAATAAAACTTTAAATGCTTGAACAGAGTTCTCCGTTATCTCCCACCCATTCTTTGCAAAGTTCCATGCTGAGTAAAATGCACCTATGGAAAAAATCACTGGAAAAATTGTTGAAATTGAAAATACGTTCGTAATGGTAAATACAAGCAAAGACGAATAATACAAAAACAGCATGGTAAAAGATACTTTTAGTAGTGTGTTTGGAGAGAAAACAACACCAAGTGTTTTAAGACCTGCAAGTGTGTCGCCACTTATATCTTTGATGTCCTTTAAGAACGTCCCAGAAAGCAAGAAGAATGTTATAGTTAGTGACAGGGCAATACCTTTAATTGAGATGGATGTGAACAAAGACCAGAGCGTCAAGGTATATGAGGGGAAAAAGAGAACAAATGAGAGCATCTCGGTAATATAATGATCTTTCCATCTCCTAATAAATTTGCCCAAAAAAGTTCTATCGGAATACATCCAAGTAACAAATGCAGAAATAATGAAACACATAATGCCTAGGTGGTGCCTACTCCATAGAATCACCAAACACATGGACGTTATGTATTGAAATGGCAAAATTACTAAAAGCATATTCCTAATTCTTTCATTCTGAGTTATGATTGTTTTTTTACCGCCAAGAGTATCTTCCTTAACATCGTTGATATGATTCCAAAGATTTACACCAGAGTAGAAAACAAATGAAAGAATAATCGATTTGAGTAGGGATGTAAAGTCAAACGTTTGAGTCAAAGAGAAGACTAGAAGCGGGAGAATTGGATACGGATATATTATTGTTGCAGGTTTGGCTGATAGTCTAATCACTGCTACAAACTCGGATAACATAAACGAATTTACAAATTATCATTAAAATTTTTTCTGAAGTATTCAGGACGTGTCCACTTAACATAAACACCACCTCAACTTATTATAATAAAGCATAAACAGCTTACAGAACAAATTCCAGTTTCTAACAGGATTTAAACAACTAATTGAGCAAAAGAATATCTTAATCCTCT
>QMZC01000092.1 GCA_003662995.1 Archaeoglobales archaeon | reverse complement strand
TTCCAAAGCGAGCGTTAGTAGGACTCTGGATTTGCTTGAAAGCAAGGGTTTGGTTGAGAGGAGAAGGAGGGGGATGGGAAATATTGTTTTGCTGAAATAAATAAAATCGAACATAATCAAAAAATTGTAAGAGAACTTGTTTCGTAGGAATTGGTTTGGTCAGTTATCATTATTTTCCAAGCCACAGTTGGTTTATGAAGGCCCTACTCACGTTGGCTCAACTAATGCTGTAAGCTATAAGGTTGGGGATTGTGAAAGAGGGGTTAATGGCAAGGGAATAAGGTTGGTAAGCTCCGATGAGCAAAATAAAATTTTTATTGATATTCTTAGAAAATCGGGAGTTTAGAGAGCTATCATCCACCGAGGTTAGCACGATTTATAATAGCTTAATCAAAGAGATTGATATGAAAAAGGTTGAGAATCTGAGTTTTGTCAAGGATGTTTACTCGTTCAAAGTGAAATGAAATGGATTATCGAGTTAAATCACATTTTAAGGCTAACATTTTCAATTGATGATTTTTGTTTTACTAGCTTGAGCTTGATCTGTCTATTGTCCATTGCTATCAACTTTTTCCTTCATTACTCAATTAATCCTCTGGAATTTGAGTGGTATAGTCTGGCTGGGGCGACTCAATTCTTCTAAAAGGATGAATGAATGTGAAGATGCACCCTCAACCACCTAACAGACTCCCAAACCCACTAACTAAACTCAAACTTTAAATTGCTTTGATTTGCTTTCTTTCGATAATAAATCTCTGCATATTCATCTTTGATCCATCGCTGAGGAAAAAGACCTCTGAATATCATAATGGATCAAATGAAATTGGATTTTCTTCTCTATTTATAATACTTTGACTTCAAAATTTTTTGCCCCCTATCAAACTGAAAAACTTTTTTAATTTAACCCAGAAACAACATTGAATGTATTCGTGGATAAAACTCCTGAATGGCAGTTTTGCCCTCCTCGTAGCTGGAATGTGTCTTTACAGTTTTAGAAGATTGTATAACATCGATAAAAACTTGAGCCTTCTCCTTCTCGTATTCGGACTTGATTTTGTGTCTATTGCGTCTCTCCATTTTATGCTGGGTCTGAAGGTGATCTCGTTACCTTTCGGACCAGCAATTGGTCTCGTTCAGGTTGCAATTTATACAGTTTGCTTAACATTTTTCGTTGCCATTCTTATCCAGAGAAAAGAGCTCACCCTGATTCTTCTTTTAATCCCGCTTTTTTTGATTATAGACGTTTTGATGACCGGTGATGTTGGTGTTTTAGAATCAATTGAAGTTCACAATGATCTGACTTCGATCTGCTATTCAATCATTATGTTGAGTAGCATAGTAATGGTTTTGCTCATACCCGAGCTGAAGAGGGAGTTCTCGATCTTTTTTGCGTGGGGTCTCAGCCTTTTGTTAGTAACTTGGTTTGTTACCGAGAAACCGCTCTCCAAATATGCATGGTTTATTCCAAATTTTATTGTTTTTTTGGGAATCCTGTTTTTCACCGCTAAAATTCAGGGGGGAGAGGTTCAGAACTCGATAAAGAGAAGGTTGAAAATGCTATCTCTGATACCGGCTGCCGAAGATATTGATAGTGAAAGAAAATACGAGCTTGAAAGGGGGAAAGTGTATGCAATGTCAAATGCATTCGATATTTTTCTGAATTCTGTTAAAAGTGGCTTTTACGGTTTACTCATCTCCAAAAGTAAACCTTCAGAGTTGAGAAAGAGGTACAATTTGAAAAGAACACCGATAGTTTGGTTAACAGAAAAAGGTGAAGGAGCTGTTATAGCACCAGATGAAACAGAGAAACTCAAAGTGCTCTTAAAAACGTTCATGGAGGAGACAGAAAATAGTATAATCCTTCTGGATGGCTTGAATAGTATTATAGCAGAAAAAGGTGAGAGCGAAGCTATCAAATTCATCTCAGAGATCAAAAAAGCTGTGCATTTTCACAAATCGATTCTGCTGATTGCCGATGCAGATGAAGAAATCTCATCTTTTTTAGCTACTCCTTAGCTTTCTCAAGGAGTTTTAGACTCTCCTCTTTCAATTTCTTTAGCTCTTCCTCCTCTTTCAAACTTTTAATCCTCAAATAGCATGCAAGCAAGCAGAACTGAGCTGTGTTCTCCTTTGCAAATCTCAAAAATTCTTCAATAGTTTCTCTATTAGCCGAAAGAAAGGCTAAATCGTTATAGCTGAAGTCTCCTCTCTCCCACTTCGAAAAGCTTGAGAAGCTGAAGAAGTGATCGACATTGTTTTTGAGCAGTTCTTTTATAAAATTCACATATTTTTTTGGAAATCGGATAAACAAGGATTCCTTCTCAGTAAAATCAAAAAGCAAAAACAGCAATCCAGTTTTTAAGGAGTATATTTTCGCTGGCCTCCCATCCATCACACCCCAAGAGCTATCAAGCAATCCAACCTCCTCCATCGACTTTAGAGCCCTCACGACGACACCCTCGGTTTTGTTTATTTTCCTTGCTATTTTTCTGGGATAGCTATTACTTTCCATAAGTATTTCAAGGATTTTGAGGTTTGTTTTGCTGGATAGAATTTCTATGATTCTGTTAATTCCGTTCTCCTCCATGAACCATCTGATTTCGAGAATTATTTAAGGTTTGCCCTTTCCTGCAATCCGATTTTAAATTCTCGCAATCGAATTTCAGTTTTCTAAAAGCTTATTTTGAAAAATAAGCAGTGGAAAAGGATTAAATAACCTGTTAGACTCGATCACTGAGTCAAAGTTTATAAAAGGAGGTGAAAGAAAATGAAAATAATTGCAGGAAGTATTCTAACAGGTCTGAGTTTGTTAGCAGAGGTAGTCAATGAGTGGTTGCATCACTTTTTTTGGGCAGCCTTTAACATCGCTCATGGCGTAATGATTAAAGGGGCTAGGCATTTCGGTCCTGGACCGTACCATCCACAAGGTCCGGAAGCCGTGCAAATCTTCATTGGAACGAGAATTATTATTTGGATATTTATGGCTTTGGGCGTTGCACTGATAATTCGGGGACTTCAGGAAGCGAAAACGGGATCTGCCGAAAAAAAGCTAGATTGAAGAAAAAGATTAGCTGTTAGCATGTCCCTTCGCCGACTACGCTCACTTCGTTCGCCGCGTAAAAAGCGGATAAAAGGTTTCGCTATGCTCAAATTCAGCAAAGCCGAACTTCGTATGTCCGCAAAACGTTGTCCGAAATTGCGGGCGACGGGCTTAAATATAGTGAAAGGAGTGAGAAACCATGGAAGAAATAATCTTTGAATTAGAAACTATAACTCCACTATTCATTGCTGGTGCAGATCAAAGGAACATAGAAAATGAAGGGCTGCGAACACCGAGTTTGAGGGGACTATTGAGGTGGTGGTTTAGGGTGATAATGGGGGGTGTAAAATTCTCTTATGGAAATTTAAATTTAAAAAGTATAAAAGAGGAGGAAGGAAAGCTTTGGGGTACCACCGAGAGGCAAAGTAAAGTATTACTAAATATTTTTCCAATAGATTCAAGAGTGTCAACTTTTCAAAATGTTAGAGGAAGAGGAATAAGATATCTTTCCTACGGTTCATTTGGCAGACCGTATATAGACATAGGAAGCCGATTTGAAATGCACATCTTCTTTAGAGGCTCAATATCTGATGAAGATAAGAAGAAAGTAACAGCTACTTTATGGTTACTATTAAATTTAGGGAATGTGGGGAGCAAAAGCAGAAAAGGATTCGGGAGTTTAAAGGTGACAAGAGACGTAACAATAAGTGAAATAGAGTTTAAAAATCCAAATAGTTTAGAGGAGTTAGAAGACTATCTTAAAAATAATCTTGAAAAGTGTCTTAGTATTTTTGGATGGGATGGAACTAAGCCAAGAAGCACACCTTTATCCCCATACTCGATTATTGCCCCTCTTCACTGGAAAATGAAAATTCTGGATACCACACATGATTCTGCAATTGATGCAATCAATTATATCGGTGAGAAAATAAGGGAGTACAGAGAAGACAGAGGCAATCCTTCTGCAAGACATACACGCTACACTAGAAGAGGGACATTTTCATACTGGGTTACAAGGGATTATAGCTCTGTAAAAAGCATCTACAACAAGAGTTCTCCTTCAACCCCTCGGGGGTCAATTTTTGGCTTGCCTCATCAGTTCCAATTTCAATCCATCAACAAAAAAGCAATAGTAAAAGGCATAGAACACGATAGAAGAGCTTCGCCTTTGTACATAAAGATATGGAAATTAAATGATAATCAATATGCTATCGGATTGCAGTTATTTAAATCATTATTTATCCCGGAAGATAAATTAAGAATTTCGGATCTAACAAATCCTAATATAAAAGCTGATGTGGATCCTCCACCATATACTTATCTTGAGAATTTCCTTAACAAATTGCCAGGGAGGTGGATAAGGATATGAACGAATTCTGGCAAAACAAGATCAAAGCATTCCTTCATGATCCTCCAGACAAAGCACTGATATTGTTCCATAGATCGCATGAAGAGGAAAGAGATAAGATTCTGAATGAATTAGGTCTCAGGTATGACAGAAGCCTTAATCCAGCTGACCATATATCCTCGGCAATGCAAAGACTGGATATCCCAGAAGACTATAGGATGGATGATGCAAGAAATTGCAATACCCACATATGCTTTAAAGGTCCGAATAAGCCAGTATTCAGGCACACATTATCTAGCGTGTTGGAAGATCTTGAGGAAATAAAGGAAATTGTAGCTACATATGGTTATGAAAAAGCATTAGCTAAGTATTGTTTCAACATAGAAATTGTGAAAGAATTCCTTGTTAAAAACGACTGGAAGAAAACTTATTTTTCACTTTGGAGATTCTTACCAGAAATATACCCTCTTGGATATATCCTACCAGCCGATACAAGAATTCCCGACCACAGTATCTGGGATCACTTGGATGTTACTGCTGCAATAAGCTCATGCTTAGGCAATATGGGATTATTCGCACTCAAAATTCCGGCTGTACAAGAGTTTATCTCTCATTCACGAAAACTATCGGATTTGTGGGCATCAAGCCATATATTTTCACTATTACTTTTTGAAGGTGTTAAAGAGATAATCGGTGAATTTGGCCCTGACGTAGTTATATACCCACAGCTAAGAGGGAATCCCTTACTTGATTACTATATAAAGAGAGGAATGGGAATAAACATCACTCCCGACAAAGATAAAATAAGAATAGCGAATTTGCCAAACACTTTCCTTTGTTTTATACCACTTGGTAAAGCTGAAGAATATAAAGAAAAATGCGAGAAAGCAGTAAAAAGAAAGTGGAGAGAAATCTCCGAAAAAGTAAAGGAGTATCTGGCGAAAATAAACATTAAGCCTAATGAAAAGCTATGGAATTCCCAGATTGAGAATGCCTTGTCTGTTACAGTCGCATATACAAAATTTTTCAACATTGACAATTATGAAAAAGTGAAAGACGATTTACCTAATGATGTTAGAGAAAAGCAAGATAAATGGCTTGGCTTTGTGGAGAAATTGGAGAGAACTAACTACGGCCACTTTTATTTTCCAAGCCATGCATTATTAGGGACTACTTTGGCACAAAGCTCAAGATTATGGAATGCTTGGGAAGAAGAACCAATAACGGGGAAAAAGTGTTTGATGTGTGGATTGAGGAATGCTTTAATTGAAAGAAAGGAAACCAATATCTACCAATACTGGAAGGATGATAGCTGGAACGAGATAAAAATTGAGGATAAAGAATGGAGAAATATCCTTAAAGAAGGAGAAAGGCTTTGTGCCGTATGTTTAATTAAGAGAATGTACATAAAAGTGTTTAAAGAAGAATTTAAAGCTAAACCCCCAGCATTTGAATCCGTAGTCGAAATTGCGGGAAGAGATTTTATAAAGGATATGAAGAGTGATGAAGATTTTACTCTTCTAAAGGATGTGGATGTCGAGCTAATTTATGAACATGAGTGGAGGTCAGATGAAAAGAAGAAAACAACTATAAAGCAATTGGAACTAGTTAAAAAGAGGGAAGAAATAGAAAACAAATTGAAGAATTGGTGGAAAACTTTTGGTAAACCAAACAAATACTATGCAATTTTAATGATGGATGGAGACAGAATCGGAAGGATGCTATTTGGAGAAACTTTGCCAAACTTTGGAGATTTCCTCCATCCAACTTTCAAAACCAAGATAATGGAATGGGAAAAAGGAGAAGAGTTGACAAATATGAAAAGAATCCTTTCTCCTTCAGTTCATATGGCAATAAGTAGAGCTATGAAGGATTTCTCGATATCTAAAGTTCCAGAAATCGTTGAGAGAAATTATGAAGGATTTTTAGTATACTCCGGTGGAGATGACGTTTTAGCCCTCTTTCCTACAGATAAAGTTCTGAATGCTGCAAAAGAATTACAAGAGTTCTTCAAAAAGGACTTTTATGAGATCGAAGTTAACGGCGGGGAAAGAAGGGTTATGGGGCTTGGAAAATACGCAAGCATGAGCGCAGGTATAGTTTTTGCTCACTACAAGTATCCACTTTACGATGTTATAGAGAAGGTAAGAGAGGCTGAAAAGAGAGCAAAAAATGAGTATGGGAGGAATGCTTTCTATATGACTCTTATAAAGCGTTCTGGAGAAATTCTTTCAGCGGGCGGAAAGTGGAGTTTTGTAGATGACCTAACTCCAATTGTTGAAGCAATACAAAATGATAAAGTCTCTCACCGCTTTATATATGACTTCTTAGGAGTACTTGAAATTTTAGATGGAGAGATGCTTAAAGCTGAAACAAGGAGACTTTTAAGGAGAAGAAAGACTGAAAAAGCAACTAATGAAGAAATAAATGACATCTGCGGAAGAGTCCTTTGCCTAATTGAAAAATACAAAGCGCATAACCTGCCCATTGAAGATGTTGGAAAGCTACTGAAAATACTATACGACGCTTATAGAGGTGGTGAAGAATGAGGAGGTTATTTATAGAACCCATTGACGTGCTTATGTTCAGGAGTGAGAGGCCTTTTACTGCAAGAGAGGTACATGTAGCAAAGACTGGAGTTATTTCACCCCTAACCTTTGAAGGTGCAATTAAGTCCAAGATATTTAGCGAATTCTGTAAAAGAAAAGGTTATTCTTCAAGAGATTTCCAGAGGAGCAAAAAAAGAAATGAAAGCCCAGAAGATTTTAAGAAAGCCAAAGAGGAATTGGTAAAATTTGTAAAGCAGCAGATGGAGAAAGATGATGAATTGAAAAATTTGTTAAAAGTTATTGACTATTCACCACTAAAATTTCCCTCAAAATTAAATGTTTTAGGTGTTTTCTTTGCTAAGAAAGGCGAATTTATGGAATATTTCCCAATCCCCAATGATGTAGTTAGAGAAGATAGAGAAAGTGGTAAAATTGTAAAATTACAGCCCAAAGAGAACTTTCAGTTTAAATGGATGAACAAAAAAGTTTATGTGAGTATGGCAGGTTATTCTCAGGTGAAAAACGTTGAAGGTTTTATGAGTTTTAACGATTTGATAAACTATCTAAATGGAGGTTGTCCAAAACTCGCAAAAATAAAATATAAAAATAAAGAACTAAATAAGCCCTACTTTAAGGAGATCAGATCTGGAATCGAATTGGAGAAAGATAGGAAGAGAACAGTAGAAGGTGCTCTTTACGCAGCTGAATTTCTTAGAGTTATAGAGAACTGGGGATTTGTTGTTTGGTATGACTCTCCAGACAGTATTTCATTACCGGAAGGACTTATTAAATTGGGAGGCGAGAGCAGAGGGGCAATTTCCCAGACAATTGAGGATAGAAGAGTAGACTTGACCAATTTGATTAAAGGAATAAATAAAGATAAAAAGTTTAAACTTTATCTTGCAACTCCTTCCTATTTTAATGGTTGCATATCGCCTAAAAATAAACTTGAGGAAGTTCTGGGGATAGAGTTAGAGTTGGTAGCTGCGTTTCCGGGAAAACCTATCTACATTGGAGGATACGATTTCGCATTGAATAAAGAAAAACCATTGAGAAGATGGGTAAATGCGGGTGCTGTTTACTATTATAAATTTAAAGGCGAAGTTAGAGAAGATTTATCTCTTCCTATAAAAATTTTAGACAAAAATTTAGATATGAGATGCGCATTTATAGGGAGGTGGTAAAATGTTTGAAAAAGCTTTGGTGATGTATATCTATGCAGAAACGCCCATACATCCTGGGAGTGGAGCAGCACTTGGAGCCGTTGATTTACCAATACAGCGGGAAAGGCATACGGAATTTCCGATGATACAAGGATCTTCATTAAAGGGAGTACTAAGAAGCCATGCTCAATCTGTGGGTATTAGTGAGATGGAGGAGAGCATCCTCTTTGGAGAACCAGACAGAGTTGGAGGTGTTTCAGTAACAGATGCTAGGGTGTTAGCTTTTCCTGTGAGAAGTCTAAAAGGTTTATTCGGTTGGGTTACCTGCCCCTTTGTTCTCGATAGATTTAAAAGGGACATGAATATAGCTGGCAAAAATATTACATGGGCTATACCCAATCCTTCGGGTGAAAACAAAGCTATAGTAAAAGCCGATTCAAATCTAATAATAAAGGACAATGTTTACTTGGAGGATCTTAAGCTTGATGTAGAAACATACGATAAATTAAATGAAATAACACGGTCATTTACTTGTGCTTTACCAGACACACAAGAATACAGACAACTTAGTGAAAAAGTGGAAAAAGATCTTGTCATTTTGACGGACGACTTGTTTAGAGACTTGGTAACGATGACAACAGAAATTACTACTAGAGTAAGAATTGGAGAGGAAGGAGTTGTAGAGGAAGGTCCATGGTCTGAGGAATATATTCCAACAGACACGATAATGTATAGTTTAATTCTGATCCCGGGAAGAATGAAAGGCCTAACTTTAGAAGAGATCATCCAAAAATTAAGACAATATGATAACAAAATTTTGCATATTGGAGGAGATGAAACCATCGGAAAGGGATTTGCAAGGATTAAGATTCTGTGAATGAAATAGAGATGAAATAGAGGTGGTATAACATGTTAAGAAGTTTGGAGCAAATGCGGGCAAAAATGGCATGGGATTTTATAAACGAGGTAAAAGGCAAGGATTATCAAAAAGATTATCGAGCATATGTCAGAAGAGCTCCAGCACTCATACTTTCAAATGGATTGGGAAATACCTTGGCTTTTTGGAGGGCAAAAGGTGGCGCTGCATACACCAAACTGTATGAACACATAAACAGATGGTTCAAGGAGAGACGTCCAGAGGAGGAAGATATACTTGCATGGGTGGTATCAGACAGCACATCATCTTTAGAAGTGTTCAAAGAAACAAAGGAAGTCATATCCCTGTTAAGCTGGATGAAAAGATTTGCTGAAGCCGAACTGGAGGAGTGAATATGTCCAGATATTACCTTCCAAAGAGGGATTTTCCAGACCCAGAACAATTTATAAATGGAATAATAAGGAATAGGGTGTGTATAGTCCTGAAATTTTTGACCTTATAAACCCTACTCATTCTCCAACCACCTCATCAAAAAGCTTGAATGCAACACCTAACCTCGCCGCTACAGGCAACCTGCTCCAGAAGGCATCTTCAGGGGTTTGGAGATAGTGTTTGGTGTCAAGGCTTTCATGGAATCTGATGTTGTTATACCAGTAAACGAAGTCATCTAAGCTTTCAAAATCGT
>QMZC01000091.1 GCA_003662995.1 Archaeoglobales archaeon | reverse complement strand
TAAGCCCGTAGTTCGTGAGTCTTTCGAAATGTTTTCTATTTTCAGTCCAGAGAACAAGATTTTTGGAGATTGCCGTTGCAGCAATGAGCAAATCTGCATCTTCTATTAATCTTCCCTCTTCCTTTAACTCACTATAAAGTCCACAATAATTGTCTATGACATCATTGTCTATGAACACAATGTTGAAAAGACTCTCTAACATTCTCTTCGCTTCAGTTCTATCCTCCTTTTTCCTGAAATATCTCAAGAATTCAATTAAAGTTATAACAGAGATTGAATTGTTAATTATCTCTTCGATTTTTCTATTTCTTGAGTAATTTATTAGAATTGATGTGTCAATGAGTAGCTCTGAACCTAAATTCCCTTCTGAATCTTTCATGTTCTTCCTCCATTCTCTCCCAGTCTACATTTTCGATTAGCTTGTAGAACTTAAGTACAACTTCCCTTTTTCTGAGATAATTTAAGATTACTTTTCTGATCTCATCCTCACTGATGTTTTCAGGGATTTCTATGACTAACTTTTTCATATTAGGTAATATTCCTACCAGTTTATATAGTTTCGCGAGGTGAATCGATTGTTTGTTTTATCTTAAAAACTCTCTTCAAATTTTTAGGTGAAAATAACGACTAAAAATTGAATTTCGAGGAGTTTCCAGTTTTTACCTTTTTGGTTTTGGCTTACTTTTATTTAAACACTTAAGTATCAATAAGGACTGGATTGACAATGTTGTAATCTTAAAATCCAAATAAGACCATTAAATTGAGTTTGTACGCACAAAAGGCTTTCTATTTCCTATAACCTCTCCCTCTTCTAAAGGCTTCCACAACATAAATCGTTTTCTCCTCTACAAAGTATTCAAAGCGATAATCTCCGATTCTAAGCCTGTACATAGCTTTATCTCTACCTTTCAGTTTTTTGATATCCGCTTTTGGACGTGGTGTAAAAGGATCTTCTTTTAGCATGCGTAAAGATTCAACACATTTCTCTTGTTCTTTCTTTGGCAGGTTATCGAGAAATTCTACAACATCAGGATGAAGCAAAACAGAAAACATCAAAGACCTCTTTGGGCAGTATAATTGTCTAAGTTAATGAATTTTTCCTTATCTCTTTGTAACTTACTCCACTTTTCCTCTATGTAGTTTGAAAGTTCCTCGTAAGTCTCAATTAGCTTTTCAATTACCTCATCAAAGCTTTCACCCTCTTTTTTGATTTTGTTTAGTTTTTCAACGGTTTTTGGGTTTAGAGAGATGGTAGTCATGTTTTCCAATTTAATGTCAGGATAGGTTTATTTAAAGTTTGTCTAAAGCTATAAGATGTTTTGAAGCTTGTTTAGTGTGTTTTTATCAATTGCTTTTCACTTTTACCAGTTTAATGAAATTCGAGGAGTTTCCAGTTTTTGCCTTTTTTGGTTTTGGCTTTGATGAGATAGTATTTTCTTTCAAAAACGTTTTTGCCAGATTTACCTGAATATGGGTTTATCTGTTCGAAAGTTGCTTTTTTACTTATGTCTTTAACAGGATAAACTACACAAGACTCCTTAGAAATAACCTCTGCAAATTCTTTATCAGTTATAGCCTTGATTGCATTTTCTGGCGGTTCTTTAATTTGTTCTACACGCTTGATGTAAAGCATCGAATCGCTTGAACCGAGATACCTCAACATTTTAAAATATTCAATTAATGCATCGGCATCAATACAACCAATAAACAAGTCTATGTCATCTGGAAAAAAGATATATTCTCTGACTCCAAATGTGGATTCAACTGCAGGTAACAAGCCTTGTTCATATTTTTCCTTATCAGCTTTAGTCTTAACCCCCCTCTTTTTTAATCGTTTAATCAAAAACGAATTAATCACAATTTGCTCAGGTGAAATCATCCGTACATCAGCATCCCGTACAGCATAAAAAACACGTTCACCTTCAGCAACCTTACCAGTAGTCCTTATGGCCGTTGCTACCACTGCAAGCTTTATCGCTGATGGAGATGGTAACGGGACACTCAGGGCATATTGTGAAGAATAGTCTGGTATGCGGTACGAGAAAAATGATGGAAAATGTAGTGTTAGTTTTATCCATTGCATCCTGTTCACCTAAAACTCCATTTTGTATGGTTTATTGTTAGCCAACTGCCCGATTTTCGTGGCAAAGTCTGCAATACTACTAAATTCTACAAATTCTATCGAGTTGCCTATGCTTTTTGCTATAGTTTTTATTTCATTGATATAATCATTTTTAAGCGGCGAGATCACTGGGACAGGCATAGGCTTTGTCGAGTAAACTACCACTCCACTGAAATTTTCAACATGCGGTAATCGTGTGGTGGTCATTGCTCCCTCTGGGCGGGCAAACATAATTTGATAAGCTTTTAAAGCAAGTTTATATCTCCTCTCTCTATCTTTATCATCTGCATCATATGTGTATTTGCTCTGTCTTGCTTCGTTCAATCCAATCCTCCAAGGCTGGAATACTGAAATTACTGCATAAACACCTGAGCGAGTTGGACGATGGTAAACCATTTGCGTTGTAATACCTTCAATCTCTTCCCCCTCTTGGTCTCTACTTCGACCTCTCTCCCCAAGAGCATGTCTTGCGTGAGTGTGGATGTCTCTATAAATTTCGGGTATTCCAAGAGCCCATCCAAATTCTATTGTTGACTTTCTGGAAGCTGTAGGTCTCTCAAGAAGAAAACCTTGGGTATCGCAAATATCACAAGTCTCTAAAGCTTGCTTTAATGCATCTTCAGCAGTTTTGGTTGTTACTTTTTTTGTCTTTATTGCGAAATTAAACTTCTCTGGATTCAGCACCCTACATGCATCGCATAAATTGTTCTTATCAGCCAGTATCCACATAATTTCTGTATGCATGTGTTTTAACATTTCTCCAGAAACTCCATCAGTTGTCACAGCTTTCTTTGTATTTGGATCAATTATTCTAACACTCCTCGGCTCTGTAACGTTTCCAACAGTTCCTTCATTGTTCAGGCTGTGTAATTGCCACGTAGCCCTTCCTATAATGGCAATTTCATATATCCCACTCATTCAAACCACCTCCTCAGATTCAGAAACAATTTCCTCTTCTTTTTCACTTTTAACAAGAGCATAACTGATAAGTGCTGCTCTAATTGGTTTTACATCGTACCTATCAACCAAACTCATGAGCTCTTCTAAATCCTTCTCACTAAGACGGCTAAGTTCCTTTCCTTTGTAACCTCTCCTTGCTATAGTTTCATATCTCCTCAAAAACTTCTTTATAACTTCCTCGAATTGTTCTTTTGTTTCAACGTACTCCAATTCTACAAGAGAGGCGTAATCGTCTCCAATTCTAAGTGCTCTTCTTAGTGCAGCTCCAAAATTTTTCACAGCACCACATCCAAAAATATCTCCAAGTTTAAACTCCGACAAAATTCATCACCTCCTCTAAAACTTTCTTTTCATAACTTCCGAACTTTAGACGGGTATTATCAAGTTCATTTCTTAGATGAAGTTTAATGTATCTCTCATAGTTAGACAAATTCGGATTTGCGATAAATTCCGCTAAAGCTGTTGGTATATCTTCATATCCTTTTCTAAAAGCTGTCCACTCGAAAACATTTTTCCATTTGTTCAACACATCTCTTGCTTCATTGGATTCTGCTATCTGATGTAAAAAGTCAAGAGGAAAAATACCACCAGTTAGCGGTTTCCATTGAGTCCCCGTTTTTGTCATTACTCCATATACTAAAGAACCGAATTTCGGAGCAAATTTACTGCCTTCTTCAACTCTAAGTTCTTCTAAAACTAAATTAATGGCTATCTGAGATAGTGAAGGAAACCATCCTGCTCTATGCAATCCTTTCACAGACTCGTCGATCCTCTTTTTGATCTCACTAACTACATGTAATATTCTTGTTTTGACAGGGCTTGGAATTGTGAAAATCATGCCCATGTTTGAGAACTTTCGTATGGTTACATTTACATGTCCCAGTACCGATACGACGAAATCGTTGAGCGGTACTTTTATAGACGATCCTTCTGAATATTGCTTTTTTAAAAGAATCTCATCTCTTACTCCCTTAGTCGCTGCAAGTTCCATTGGTTGATAGAGAGTTTCTTTACCACTCCCTATAGAAACAGGAGACTTTAATTCTTTTAAGTCATCCAAAATATTCTGGATGTTTTCTGTATTTTTTAGTAATTCTACAATTCTCTTCTTTGTTTTCTCTCTTTGTCCACCTCCAATTGTTAGAAATGTCCAATTCCATGCTTGATCATCACCTAAAAATCGGTGTATCTCTTCTAACCTATCAAAATTCACGTCTTTTCTAGATTCTATTAGATAAAATCCACCCAAATCGCTTACTATTGCATCTCCACTTAATGTGTGCACTATAATCCCTACTCCATATGCCCTTGATACATCAAAAAACTCCCAACCAGTTTTAGGCAGAAAATATCGATTCATAACCTACACCTCCAGTAGCAAGCCTATCTGATATTCTTACTAATTTAGAGAGCAAACCATAAAGCCTGTAAGCTTCATTTTCATCAATTATGTCAAAATAAGTCATCACATTTAATTGCCCTCCCGAATCCTTACTTATGATGGATTTTTCCGGAATGTCATTCCACACTTGTGTAATAACGTCGTAGAAATTTGGAATTAACTTGTACTCTTTGTACTCTCTCACCCATGGTGCATGATGATGGGCCACGGCAAGGTAAAATGCTCGGAATAAATCTTCTTGAGTCTCATCAAACAGACTTTCTAAATAATCTTGTAAAATTCTGGCAGAAACTGTAGCGTGCGGAGGTAAACCCCTAACATCACTGCCTGAGTGAGCTAAAGGAGTTTTCCCATCCCATCCTACTTTTTCCTGCCAATTTACGTTCAATTTGCCAAGATCATGAAGTGCAGCTATACATCTAATAAGATTGGCAAATTCGTTATATTTGTAATCGAAATATTCAGCAAAGTTTTTGATAACATAGTAATATCGCGGAATCAAGTAACAATCAAGTACATGTAAAGTTTTCTTAGCATGCTCAACCCAAGTTTCCTTCTCAAGTCCATATTTAAACTGAGTTTTAATGTCATCAAGCATCAGTTCATCGGGTTCAAAGGATTTGATGGCGTTAGGAACAGATTTATCAAACACAAGACCAACTTCTGGGGAATAACAAGCACTACTCAGAATGTAAAGTTCGAATGGGGTTATATCTTCTTTATTTTTGATCGGAGTTAGTGTATACTTACGCTCGTACTCTCCAATTACTGGATTCTCCTCTAATTTGTATATTTCAATACCTAATTCCACAAGCTTCTCAACTTTACCACTTAAAACTCGTGCGTCAACGCGTATCCTTGGCAGTGCCAAGATTTCCTCTGGTTCTAGAGATTTAGGATTTTCGTGCAGTGTAACATCGCATGAGAAAACTTCTCTAACATTTTGTTCAACTTTCGCCTTGCTCCCTTCATAAACTGCTCTTGCAAGTTCCCCAAGCCTTCGATAGAAAATAAATGGATCCGTATAACATTTAAAATGATCAGATAGGATCTGATTTACAAGTTCAACTTCACTCTGCCAATCCAAAATAAAATCACCCTTTTTTCCAATTTCTGATACTGTGTTCTCAACAAGTTCTTTTGAGTACGGAGCATACGGGTTTCTGACATCATTGGCGAGCCTAAAAACATGGAATTCTCCCTTGCCACCCCACCTTGCACATCTTCCTGCTCTTTGTATCAATGCGTCAACTGGAGCTGCTTCTGACAAAATCACTGGAGAAGAGATATCCATTCCTACTTCAATGATTTGGGTGGAGATGAATATACATTCGCCTTTACCCTTTTTGCCAAAAACTTCTTCAAGAAGTTTTTCTTTTTCTGCCCTATCCTTTTCGAGATATCTGGAATGTAATAGGATTACAGGACAATCAGGTTTCTTTTCCAACAGATCAAGATACAGCTTTTGAGCTCGCTCAACAGTGTTGACAACTACAATAAGTTTTCTGTGGTTTTCAGCTTCCTTTAAAACTGTGTTTGCTGTCAGCTTTTCACCAATCCTATTTACAAGTTCAACTTTCCGATTCCTCCTCGATTTGATTTCTGATTCATTTTCCACACTTATTATCTCAACTTTACCCCCATTTTTCTCTATTCTTTCCTTAACACGATCAATGAAGACATCTGGCAGAGTGGCAGACATTATAATCGAAGGAAAACCAAGTTTTGCAGATTGCATGGCTATTGCTGCAGCTGTTTGAAGACCTTTATCTGGATCAAGGGTGTGCACTTCATCAAAAACCGTTAAAGCTGATGCAACTCCACCAACGAATATATTTCCCCATCTTTTGGGCATACTTAATGGAACACTCAAATAGGCTCCAGCAGTTTGGTCAATCGTTGTAACAATTATGTCCTCCTCAAAAAGACTGCTTATCGCTTTTTTACCGTGATGAACTGCTACTCTAAGCTTTTTGAACGATGCATATTTTGTTGCTCGTTCACCAGTACTTTCGACTAAAGTTCTTGTCGGAAGTGAATAAATTAGCTGTGAAGGCAAAAAATCGTTGAGACTATAAATAAAAGGAATTAAAGCTATTTCAGTTTTTCCAGAACCAGTGGGGGCTCTAATAATAATCGATCTACCCTCTACTAAATTTTCCATGGCTATTTTCTGGTATTCATAAGGATTAGCATTTGCTAATTTACGAAATGCTTCTACTATCAACAGTTTTCACCATCCCAAACCCCATCGAATTTCTTTCACCAAACCCAGCCTTATACCCAACCTCCAACAACTCCTTACTCCCTTCAGCCTCAAAAACCATCTCAACACAGCGATGAAACGTGTCCTTTAACTTAATTCTCTTTGGCTTGGATTGTATAATCTTAAATCTCACTTCAACATCTTCCGGCTCCCTACCGTAAAAAGCTGCGTACTTCTTAACCAAGTTATTCTTCAAGTTCTCATAAAACTTTGGATTTTCAGGATACAAATCAACAATCCTATTTCTACCATTTCCAACGGTTGTAACGTTTACCGGTGATAAAGTAACAAACCTTTCCCTTTTACCAATCTCTTTCTCTTTCAACACCTTTATTTCCGAAACAACGAATTCAGTATTTCCAATCTTTACTTCAGGCTTTTCCAACAACCCCTCAACCAAACAAACACCAATGTAGTCTCTCATCGTGGAGAAGTAAAAGTATGCCTCGCCATCAACAACCATTTCATCTTTAACAATCCTAAATTTTTTCTTCGGAACCATGAGCTTGCTGAATGTAAAGAATTTGAATGTGGAGGGTTTATGCAATTCTAAACTTAAGGATGGATTTGTTCTTTCAATGCTCCTGTAAATTAGGCTTGCTAGATAGTAGGAATGGTTTAATGCAACCCTACCATTTCCTTGAAGTGTAACTTTAAAACGCATACCTTAACTTGGTTTTATCCTTAATAATTTTTTCCTAAATCATTTTTGAAATCAGATTTGAATATAATATTTATATAATTTCGTCTATTTTGCTTTTGTCAAAACCCATCACTTCTTTTTTCACGTTCTTCTCACTTCGCAGTATGTAGAAAACAATCATATCCTCATCTTTGTCTATGATATCCTTTAATCCACTCTTGATCTCCTCTAAATCTGCTTTCGACACTTCTCCCTCAAAAACTGAGTTTTGAATCCAACTCAAGTATCTACGCAAGAACTTCTTGACCTTATTAACCCTTTCAACGTTAACATCGTAGGTAATTATGACGTACATCAATCACCACCACATTACAAACGGCTTGTACTTCTCAACTCCAAGTAAATGCTTAGCCAGTTTATAGCACTCAAGCCTGATTAATCGTTGGTAGGAGACGTTCCTTCTGAGCTGTCTGTGTTTAATTGTCGTTCTCAACTTCTCTTCATAAGCACTTATAAACTTCTTTTTTCCAGATTCGGAAAGCAAAACACCCTTCATTTCCCTATTGAAGTCCTTTTCACCCATCATGTTTTTGTTCACCAATCCAAAAATCGTTCTGTCAACGATTAAAGGCTTAAAAATCTCTGCAATATCCAAAGCCAGACTAAAACGCCTCTCCAAGGGTTCATGTAAGTAAGAAATGGAGGGATTTAACTGTGTGTGATAAATTTCTGAGAGAACTGTTGAATACAGCAAGGAATTGCCAAAACTTATCATCGCATTTATTTCATTTTCCGGAGGATTTCTGCTCCTTTTATCGAATTTAAAATTCTTTAGAATTTTATCAAAAGCCGAATAATAGGCATTTCTGGCATTAGCCTCACACCCCATGACTTCATTCACAGAGTTTGCCAATGTTAAAGACTGTAGCGAATCCTCCACCTTTCGTTTTGCATCCTCCTGCCCGTAGTAGCTCAAAACCTTTAACATGTTCAGAATAGAACCTTCGACGAACAGTTTAGCCAGCTCAAGCCTCTTTTCTTCATCTAAATAGTGTTCTACCTGTCTAACAATCATGTCTCCTGAAATTAAACTCTCCCTAGGATAAAAACTTCCCACATAGTAGCCGTAGTAATTAAAGAAGTGGATACAAACCCCCTCACTCGCCAAATACGAAATGGCTTTTGAAGTTACCGTTAAAGAGCCAAGAGCGTAGATTGCATGTATTGTGTTGATTGGTATTGGTCTCTTTCTGTCCTCATTTTCAAAGTAGATTGTGTTTTCACGCCTTCTCAACTTTCCATCTGACATTATATAGTAATTTTTTCTTTTCATATTACCACCATTAAGAAAAACAAAATTCGAAGTACGCACACCTCCTACATATTTTTCTGTATTCGGGCTTAGGCATGGTATCGTTTTTTACAATCTCATCAATCTCTTTAATAATTTCTTCGAGTCTTCTTTCATCTTCTTCACTCAACTCTAATTTTATAGACTCTTTTAGTTTAGGGAACGTAATCGATGCTTTGGCATTTATACCGAGCTTTTTCAGATAAAACAAATAGTAGAGTGTTTGGTAAACGTGGGCCTTCTCCATCTTTCTCGATTTTTTAATCTCTCTTATTTCCAACGAATCTCCTCTTCTTACAATATCAATAGCAATTGAACCTATTCTTACTTCTTTCTCATCTCTTTTGAATGCATCTTTATGTAAGAGTTTTCCAACCTTCACATCGTCGCTTTCTTTTTCCATTGCTATATTGTGGCTGAAGAGCCATAACTTTGTTTTACAAATGAAATAATAGTTTACTTGAGTCCCTCTAATGTACATCTCAGGAAGCATTTGATTCAGTTGATTTTGTTATGGATAAATTTTTCTGATATCATCATTAATTGATTGATCATCTTTGAGGTACTCAAGTTCTTCCTTAGTGTAGTAGGCGTTGGTCGTTTAACTTTTTATTTTTAAATTATATTATAAAGACTTTTGACTTTTATATCCTCTTTTTGGAAATTGGCAAGCCAAAACAGTTTTAAAATAGTAGATGTCTTTTAAGCTATAGTAATTTATATTGAATTGGTGAAAAACTGCACTGCTTTAAATTTAGACTGAGATTTAATTATCGTTTGTCTTTATAAATAACTCACAGAATCGTTATGCAACTCTATTTAAATATCTGTAAAAAAGCGGAGAAAAATTTAAATCTGGTATAATCGAAAAATTACTAGATGATTTAATCAGACTAAAATAGGATTGAAAGATAACTTACGTTGAGGTCGATGAGGTTGTTGCTAACTTGATTTAATCAGACT
>QMZC01000090.1 GCA_003662995.1 Archaeoglobales archaeon | reverse complement strand
GCAATTGCATCGAGAATCGTCTCTATCTTCTGCTTGCCAAGTCCTGTTTTCTCTTTCAGGTATAAAATGAGCATCTGTCTCATGAAACCAGATGTGGGGATGTATTCGAGGCTTTGGCGATCTTCTCCATCTCTTCCGCTATTTTTTGCCCGATAGTCTTTTCCTGCATGGTTGACCCTCCATCTTTCTCTTACACTTATGAGCTTGAGCAGCTTTAGTCCAGCTTCCATCGATTGGTTCCAGCTCTTCTCCACACAAGGGACAGAATACTTTAGGCATCAGGCAGTCACCTCACTTCCTGCACCATCTTCTCCTTCACAGCCTTAATTAGCAGACTTTTAAGCTCCAAAATTGCTTGAATATGTTGTTTGATTGGTTCTTTGTTGATTACTTGCCGTTCAATTTGTTCTAATGCTAAATTGAGGTAATCAATTGCAAGCATGGTGTTGTAAGATGTTTTTATTTCGAGTTTCTCGTGTTCCAGCAATTTTCTTAACTCACTCATTTAAATCCCCTCGGATAAAACAAATCCTCTGTTGGTAGATTTGACCAAATTAATAGCCTTAGCTTCTCTGAAGAATCGTTCAGCTTTAAATCCGAAGTGTTTTTCTACCCATGCTTTTCTGCAAGGTTGGTTTTCTTTAAAGAACTCAATAATATCTTTGTATTCTTGGAAAATTTGTTCTTTTTCAAGTACCTTTGCAAAGGTGCATGGATAAAAGGTTACAACTTCAATGTGGTCTCCGTTATATGCCTTTCGAACAACAGTGACTTTTCCTTTCCTTGCCTTGTCAATGACAATGAAATCTTTGCCATTCTTAACTTCCTCTACCGCCTTTGCCACATCTTCTGAAAGTTCAAAAACGTGTCCAACTTTCGAATACGTTGTTGTATAGCCTGTTATGATTGCTTTCATACCAGAACCTCCACATCCTCTAAAATCTCTACATCGTTCCTCTTCTCAACCACCAGATCGCCAGAGTAGGGGCAGAAGTGCCAGAATTCGATGCAGTCATCCCTATAGGCACACTCGTTGCAATTACTTACTCTACCAAATTTGTAATTCCCAACTTCTAACACGGCTTAACCACCTCCTCAATTCCCTCTTCTCTTGTTTTTTGAGAAGAGGAGCGTGAGGTTTTTCTCAGCAAAAAGAGTGGCTTTAAGACTTTGTCAGACGGTTTATTGTGGACTTTAACGTTAAGTAGAACGTATAAAAGGGCATCTTTTAGATTTATCCTGTCAGAACCGTTTAAATTTAATTCATCAAGAAACTCATCCACTTTTCTTTCAATAAGCAATGCTGGTGTCTGTGGAACAAACTTGTCTATCACTTTCGGAAGTTGGAATATACTACATCTGAGTCTTAAACTGAGTTCCTCACAAAAATTATAGCAAAACACATATACATCGAGTACTTCGTTAAAGGTCTTTCTGTTATGCTCCTTTGCAACATTCTCAGCTTTTAATCGATGTTCTTTTGAAATTCTCTGCAAATCAGACTTGAACCTATGGGTGTTAACAGAAGTGTTAACAAAATTACAACTGTTAACAGTTTCCGAAGGAGTACCTGTTAACTCTTCACGCGAATCTCTGTTTTTCCTTCCCTTCCCATGACTACCTTGAAATTTATCTCCGCTCTCCATTTTTATTTTCCTCCTAACTAATTATTTGATGAACAGATTACAATTATTTAATTTTAATAAAGATGATAAAGGAAATCTTATAATTTTTATCACAAATACATAATATTTATTTGGGTGGTTGATGAGGGTCATCTTTGCAAAAACTGTTAACAGTAAACAGCCTGTTAACAGATTTTTGTTAACAGTAGTGTTAACAAATTCGTTAACAGAATCAATTTTAATTGTTAACAGATTATTAAAATTAAAGGGAGATGTCATGCTGTCGCTTCCTCAACTTCTTTTTCTTCTACCTGCCCGTTTCTACCTCCGTTACCTAAAAGTCCCTTAGAAACCAAGTCTTTCTTGATTAACTCCCTGATGTAAGCTGAAATTGTATCCCAGCCCTCTATTTCCATAGCTTTTCTGATTTTTCCATCCCAACGGTTTGGAACTTCTCCCCACACCTTCATGTTTACACACCTACCAACAATTGTTAGTTAATATCCAACATATTTAAGGTTTGCGTTTTACCAACAAATGTTGGTATATTATTAAACAATAATATAAATTGAAAAAGAACCAACAATTGTTGAATGAATGGAAAGTTACTTGGATTGATGAAAAAGCTATCTAAAACTGGCAATTTTCGGATATTAATTGCTCTCTCCAAAGAACCACAAAGATGGAGCGATTTAGAGAAAGTGGTTGATAAGAAAACTCTATCCCATAGCATTAATGAACTTGTTGAGCTTGGATTAGTCGAGCCAACACTACTGAAAGACTCCCCAAAAGGCTCTAAAGCGTATGTCTTAACAGATTTTGGCAAATTCGTTCTGCAAAAGCTTGGGGAGATTGAGAAGTATTCTAAGCAGTAACTTTTATCAACTTCCTCAACGTAACAATTATCGATGCAAGAAACCGTTTCACATACTTGGCAGTTTGCTGGGTTTTTGAAGTCTTCTTTTGGTTTTTCTTCCAGGTTGGCTAACCCACTTACACCACTTAAACCCAACATGGTTTCACACTCCTTCGTTAATCCCATTTTTGGAACTAAAAGTATATAAAAGTTCCGAAAGTGGTCTTAAGTTTAAAAAATGAAACTAAATTATAAATATGAGAACTTTCGAAAGGTTTATATTTATGGTGTACTGTATAACCATTACATAATAGCTTCGCAGGTGCCGGGACCATATCCCCTCGCGGTCGTAAGACCGGGCACCTGCTATAAAAACTATTTTCTTATACGGTCTGCAATTTTATTAAGGGATATAAATTTGTCAGCCATCCTTTTTAGCTCTCCACCAATTGCATTTTCGAACATTGCAACTTCTACAATTTTTCCATGTGCTTTTAATTCTTCCACTGCATGGACAAAATCATTGTCTCCACTAACAAGAATAGCCACATCATAAGCATTTTTAAAACCGAGGGACAGCATGTCTGTTACCAACGCAACATCTACTCCTTTTTCGATTTTGTTGTCATCTCTTCTTCTTAACGGTTTGATAGTGACATGAAAACCCTTCTCTTGTAATGCCTGATGAAATCTTTTTTGTCTGTTGGCTTGGTCAGGATTTGAAGGATCAAAAGAACCATAATAATATGGTCTCAATAATTTCCTCCCATTGAGTAGTACATCCACTAATTTCACATAATCGATTTTAAAATTAGGATCATACTCTCTACATCCATGAAAGATATTTGATCCATCAATAAATATTGCCACCTTGTCATTAATATCTGATGGCATAATAAAACATGATTCTCTTAACTATATCTATTTTGTGATTTAAGTAATTTCTCTATTCTTCTTCATTCCCTCTTAAAAACTCCTCAGGCTCTTTTGGCAGAGCTTTTTTCATCTCCTCTTCGTAAATTTTCTCAATTTCTTCGAGTTTTTCTATAATTTTATGACCGAGAGGAGTTAGAACATATCCTTTCTCCCCCGTATTAAATTCTTTATGAAACTCCAACAATCCTGCAGATCCCAGCTGTTTAAGTCTCCTATCTAGTGTGGTTCGTGGTATCCCGCCTTTTACAAATTCAGTAAATCTCGTAATTTTATTTTTAGCTAGTTTCAAAATTGTGATTGTTGATTCATCCCAGATAACTTCCTCCCACAAAGATGACATAGTTCACTTAATGAAACTTAAAATTATAATTTTTATTCTAATAAATGGAATTAACGACCATATTTAGTCTAAAGTTTCAAAATAGGAACTTATATATACTACATGCAAAATTTACTATTAATGGTTAAAAGGACCAAAGATTCTGGTGTAAAAATAGGTGTAAAATTGCCTAAAAAATATGTAGAAATCATTGACGGATTTGTTAGAGATGGTAAAAGACTCTCAAGGGCTGATTTCGTCAGAAACGCAGTTGAGTGGTATCTTATAAGTATGAAATTAATTGAAACGCCGATAGAGTGTAATAAAATTTCCAATTCTGCATAATCTCCACTTCCTTCGACTCAGCAATATTGCAACCGATATTCAAGAATGAAACCGAATTATAAAACCAAAAAACTTTTATCTATAAACTAATATCATTAATGAGGCTGTAAATGCGTCCTTTGGAGCCGGCGTTAATGCTTAGAAAAAAGATGTGATTATTTTTTAGCTCTCAACTTCAATATTCAAACTCAATTTTCTCTTTAAAATTTCCTTAGCTCTAGTTTCAATGTCCTTTAAATCTCCGATGAATGGTTGTTCGGCAAAATCTATACAATCGTGAAGTATGTCTCCAACATCATCACTGAGGTTCATTAAGCTGAACTTGGCAATGGCATCAACTGCAATCTTTTCAAGTTCCTTTGGCTCAGCAATTCCGAGTCTTATTGCTTCTGCTTTTCTTAAGATGTCTTTTAGGATTTTAATTTCCACATCTTCTCTCACAGGCTCGACTATCTCAACATCACATTTATTTCTCCTTAGTATTTCAAGGACGTGATCCAATTCTTCTTCGGGAATCTCAATAATCTTGCTTGCTGGAATGCTCTTAAACTTCTTGAGGAACTTGCTTATGTTTACTTTCCTCCACCTCTCATCTGGAAACCTAACTATTGCTATTGGCATATTACTAATTAAATCAGCATAGTATTTAAAATTTACTGACCGAAATAGTTAAATAATATGATACTAATATGATTAGTAGTGGTGGGACATGGCATTTAAAACAAGCTGGATTGAAGGTGATAAAACAATCGTTGTGAAATTGAGATTTCAACCAGTACCTTTGTGGATTAGTGTTGAGAAGATGAGCATAGTTGTTGAGATAAGGGATTCAAAAACAAATGAAATTAGGGAAGTGTGGCATTTACATATGAGGTATGAAGATGGGAAAATTACGCATAGAGATAGGAAATATCCTTGAAACAACTATTATAGCAGGTGCCCAGTCTCATCGACCGCAAGGGGGATATGGTCCCGGCACCTGCGGAGCTATCGAAGCTGTTGTAATTACTCTGCATCAATATGCCTCTTCTTTTTCAAAAGTCCAATATAATCTTCGTAAGTCATTGGACGCTTTACAAAATCTTCAAATTCCTCAAAAGTTTCAAATCTAAGCTGCTTCATCATCGTCTTTACAAGCTTCTTAGGAATTTCCTTGCCTCCGTGGCTTATTACTGTAAAAATATTCTGTTTCTTGCCGTTTATATAAAGTATGAATTTTCGATGTTTCGATTGCTTTTCTACAAAGCCCTTTCTTGTCAGACCATTGGCAACTTTATCAACTTTCATTGGTTTAACCAAGCTTAGACACCTCCACGTGTTCTGCAAGCCTATTTTTTAATTCAATAGCTTTTTTAGACATTATTTCATCAGATTCAAGCAAATACTCTTCAATTAACACCTCAAAATTTACCTTAGCAGTTTCTATGGCCTCATCGAGAGAGTCACCACATCCGTAAAGTTCAAGCTCTTTGTTTTCAATGCACCAAACATTATTAAAATTATCATATTCTATCTTTAGTATAATTGGCTTTTTGAGCCTATATCCAGCAAATTCACCACTTAATTCCACATTATCCCAGCCTTTTATCTCAGTTACACTCATATTTTTAACACGTCCCTTTTCTTCAAGAAAACCCACAACTTCGACTGTCTTCTTAATATAGGAATAAACGATGTTCTCGAGTTCGGGATTCTCCTTAGGA
Source organism: Archaeoglobales archaeon (assembly GCA_003662995.1). Taxonomy (GTDB): domain Archaea; phylum Halobacteriota; class Archaeoglobi; order Archaeoglobales; family Archaeoglobaceae; genus B5-G16. The sequence continues at coordinate 4,088 of QMZC01000090.1, read as the reverse complement.
TTATAGTAGCATTTAATTTTCTCACCATCAGGCGTAATAATTTCGAAACGTCTCGTATCGCCGTAAAATTTAGATTCGAGTATTACACCCCTTATGAGCTCTGCGTATTGCTTTTCAAATTCTTTCCTGAGTGTGATTATTTTATCTCTTTTTTCTGGTGTTAACACAACTACTTTTTCAGGTCTCTCGGCTCCAACACCAATAGTTACTGTTAAGGCATCTTGGGACCAAAATTTCTCCACTTTTTTCAGACTCTGGATTATCAGATTTCCGTCCTGTTTAAATTCGGAAGTAACTATTCTTTTAGCTTCTTCTACATCTTCCAAGCTGACAGTTAACCTCTCAATAAATTCTATAGCTTGAATTGGGGCTGGATGAAATGTTGGTTTTGAAAGCATCTGTATATCTACACTCCCCTCCCCTATTTTTTCAAGGAATAGTAGCATGTAATCCTTCCTTATTCCCTTAGCCCTTCCATAATCAAAAACGAATCTTTGAAAGTTTGAAAGGATATTAGCCAATTTAAGAACCTCAAGCCTACCTAGCTTAATACCTTTACCTTGTAGGAGTAGCCAGATTCTGTTTTTATTAATCATTTTGTCACATTTATAGTAACTTTATGATAAGCTTTTCGAAATTATCTGGCGTTATTCTCCCTCTTCATCCTTCCCCAAAAACTCCTCGGGCTTTTTTGGCAAAGCTGAAATGGATAAGCAAAAGCATTCTGATAGCAATCCCAATTCACAAGCATCAAAAGCATGTGGTTGTAATCAATGTGAGTGAAAGATTTTGGATGTTGCCAGCGAGATGGATTGACGAGAAGAAGGTTGGAACTGAAGAGAAACCGAAGCTCATGGAGAGGGTCATTAATAGGGCAACAGAAAACAGGGGTTGTTTATTGCATCCAACCGACATTAGAGAAACAACATACGTACTCATTGGACGATGGCCAGATTACGTGTGTAGGGGAGAATATTCTCCATTTGAAAAAGCCAAGAGAAATAGAAAATACGTTAAGAAATTTGCAAGACGTGGCGATTCCAATGTAAAAAAGGCGATATACGTTTACAATGGTAAAAAAGGCGAGAAAAGAAACGGTAAAGGCTACTTTTCTTTCGATTACGTAGAGATGTTTTGGAAACACATCCACAAGTTTTACAATTCCAGATATTTGGGTCTCTTAAAAAGTACAAATGGAACTCCTTACGGTACTGCTGCCGAGATAGAACACAATTTGAGAAGCTATCTTAACTCCATTTATTTTTAAAAAGGAGATTTTAAAAAACTTAGAAATACAAGGGAAGATCAAAGAAGTTGTTGGAAGAAAAAGAAAACTTAGTTATCCAAATGGATGTATTATAACATTCTCAAATTGACTAGAGCAAACAATTACACTTAATCTCTCTGTAATCCAGCCCTAAAGCCTCCCACATACCTACCGTCTCTTTGCACATCGCATAATCTCTGTAACCGTATTCTCTCTCAAGCAGATCCATTACAAATCTGTACATCTCTCGTCTAACTTCGAACCTCGGCTTAAGGCCCCAGTTGCTCCTCTCGTCAAGAAACTTAACCCAGCTCGTATCCTTGGCACACCTTATCGTGGTACTTAATCCCCTTAGGGTTCCTAGCGTTATTCTCTCAGGCCTTAAATTATCGAAGATTTCGTGGACGAGCTTTTCATAGGCATCTTTCCACCCACTCACAGGAACCATCGGATCGATTCTGACCCTCACAGGATACCCGTGTTCATACAATTTTTTGGCAGCTTTGATTCTTTTCATCGGATGCGGTGCCCCTTTCTCCCACCGTTCAGCCACCGGGTAAGCATTGATGCTAAAGCTGACCACAACATTTTCCGGTTCAAGTCTGAGCAAGTTTTCAACCCTATCGGATTTTGTCACGAGCAGGAGCTTGTATGTGTCTTGACTTTGGAAGAGTTTAATAAGCCTCTCTGAAGCTGGAGGATCCAAATTTTCACCAATAAGTGAGTCCGATAGCTCACCAGCGTTCAAAAGCTCAGATCTGGAATTATGCTCAAATAATGCCTTCAAGTGGAGGGTTACTTTGTTCCAGTCCTTTATGAATGGCCTTTTACCTCTCTCAAGAAATCTGAATGTTCCCTGCAAATAACACCAAGCACAGTTAAAATAACAACCATTTGCCCACTTCAGCTCCAAAAAGTGGGGACAAACAACGTCAGTTTCTTTTTTTGGAATGGGGGTTCTGTCGAAGAGCTTGATAATTGATCCGTCTCCTACCTTCACAACCCTTCTCTCGTATTTTCCATTAAGGGTTGGAACACGGTCAACAAAGACTTGGGGCATATTCTCCAACACACCAACATCATCTAGATTTAATCTTTTTTGGATTAAACTCCTCTTGGTTATCATATTTATCATAATTTAATTTTGAAAACATATTAATTTTTCGCAGTTTTTCAGACTCTTCCAAATCTTTCTTTTGGTTATTCTTGAAAACGAATGAGATCTCGCTCCAAGCCTTATCCAGGAGCTTTGAATAGTATTCAAAGTCAAAATTCTCGTAGGAGATCACATCAACAATCCATTTCTTAGAATCCACAACTACATATTCAATTTCCATTCCCGGTTTAATGTTTACGTTATGCTTCCTGTAAGCTTTGAGTGCCGAGGCTTCAGCACACCTCCTTCTGTATTTGGTTTTGCTTATTCTTTTCCTTATTACAAGTTCCTGTGGATTTGCTCTTCGCAAATTCTTCCTGTATTTCTCGTACAATTTGATTACTGACCGTTTAAGCTTTCCAATTTCTTCTATGTTCCTAGCTTTTGACAGAACATCAAACATCTCAAGCTGCATCCCTGAATGAAAGTAGCATTAAATCAATTTAAAAAGGAGGCTGTAGAAAAATTATAAGATTTGCAGATAGATATCAGATTGCAAAAATTTTTCAATCTCTTCTCTAATATTTTTACAATTGAATTTTATTATTAAACGATTATTGTTAAATGATATCATGTATATCAATTCTGATATCAAAACTAGCGATTATTCATAATATGTTCGAAATATATTCGAAAGGGTTATATAGTATCTATATCTAACTAGTTATGAGGTTGGGACCTCCGGGTCTTAACCTAGTTTACCTATATTACATTTTTTTGTTATTCACGAAATATGGTATAAACATCTTCTACTTTTATCAACTCAATTCCTTTTGTTTTGTTAAGTCTTACTAGCCTTTCGGATCTTTCATATGCTTTCTCATCTAAACATAAAATTATATCTCCTTTTTCAAAAATCCTTTGGTGATTCATTACATCTAAAAACGTCACACATCCACCGTGCTTTTCAGCGTAATCTAAGCTCAGTCTAAATATTTGCGAATCTTCTATTATCGCCTTTCTGATGTTCTTATCTTCTTTTTCAAACCATACCTCGGAACTCTCTATAAATATCACTGGGTGGGGGTAGTGGTTTTGAGGATTAATCGAATAGGGATATTTGGGAGTAAAGTTCTCGACCAAAGGGTCGCCTACAGAATCTACCGACATCTCTATTGATGGAAAATTGTCCTTGAAATAATCTTCTATTTCTTTTTTTCGAATTAAATGAACCTCACGACGAATGTACTCGCAAAGCAAATCACAAAGAGAGATACAAGGGTAAGTTTCGTCACCATGTGGAACTAAATAGAGAATTTGGGCATTTGTACCTACTTCACGCCAAACTGGTGTTATTTTTCCGTCGATGTTATCAATAACAAAATTCTCTATCTTATCCTCTTGGCGATTGTTTAAATATCTCCAAACAGGTATTAAAGGATAGTAATGTGGAAGGAATTTTCTCATAAATTCCGATGGCTTGTAGGATTTGTTGTACGCATCTATGTTTTTAGTCAGATATGTTTCAGTAATTTGGACATATGTTAAGGAATCGGATTCTAACAGCCCTGATACGAGATCTTTAACAAAATCCCTCTGACTAAATGATGGTATGTACTTTGAAACTGTCTTTTTCTTTATGACATTAGGAAGGTTTGATGCAGAATATTTAGTTTTTAATTCATCTATTGTATCATAATAGTGCTTTTTAAATGACGTATAATC
>QMZC01000089.1 GCA_003662995.1 Archaeoglobales archaeon | reverse complement strand
TCTCTGTTAGTTTTTCCTCTTCTCTTGTGTCTTACAATGTACCTTATCTTCCTCTCTGTCAATCTGCCGTAACCCATCAGTTGTTTGAGGGTATTTAAAGTCAAATTTTTTGGGACTATACATCTTTATCTTTCGTTATAAAACAAAAAATCTTAAAATAAATCTTAAAATCGATTTTGAAATTAATTATGTCGCAATTAATAATGTAATAATGTTATAGCCACAATATTCTGCGATATCTGCGATATCATGCGTTATCATCAAATTTTTTAAGCGTAGCTTTGTTTTTTGTAAAATGTCCAACTTAGAAGCTATACACTTTGTTGATAAAACAGGTGCAAAGATCCTCATCAGGTCATACGTTCACAAAAAGGATAGAGATAGGTTGATTAACATGTATTTAAACTACAATCCTGACGACAGATGCTTGGGTTTACCACCAATCACGAGAGAAGCTATAGAGAAGTGGATAGACTACCTAGCGAGTAGTGGGTATTCAATTATCGCTGAACATAATGGTAAGATTATAGGACACCTCACAGTTGTTCCGGATGGGCGCGTTGTTGACATGTCTATATACATTACAAGGGAGTACCAAAATAGAGGAATAGGAACCAAGATGATTCAATTGATAATAGAGTATTGTAAAAATAGAAGATACGACAAGATAACGCTTGTGACTGAAAGGTGCAATCCCCGATCAATACACGTTTACAAAAAGTGTGGTTTTAGAACCGCATTTAAAGGATTCGAATACGAAATGGAATTGCCGTTAAACGGTAATTAGACAGTAGTTAAAAAGCCTCACATCTGTTCTGTTGCTTTTGTAAATCTCTATATTCTGTTACATCAACAGTTAAAAATTAATAATTCGTTATTGATATGTATTATGGAAAAACGTGTTACGAAAGACCGTTCTTCACCAAATCAATCTATACTAAATGAGTACGAATCGAAGAAACTCCTTGAAAAATATGGCGTGAATGTTGTACCTACCTACGTAGTTCGTTCAAAAAGAGAGATTTTAGATGTTGCTGAAAAATTGGGATATCCGGTGGTTCTAAAAGTCCTATCTCCAGATATCGTTCATAAAACTGAGTACGGTGGTGTCATTTTAAATATTCAAAATGAGGGTGAATTGCTGAAGGCGTATGCAAAACTCTCAGCAATATCCAAAACCATGACACTTCAAAAGATGGTACATGGATTCGAATTTTCTGTTGGAATAAGCTACGATAAAACCTTTGGAAGAGCAATAATGTTTGGTGTTGGGGGAGTGCTTATGGAGTTGCTAAAAGACTACACTCTCAGAATACTCCCTATTGATGATAAAGATGCGGAAAGTATGGTTGATGAGCTAAAAGTATCAAAGGTTTTTCAGGGTTATAGGAACATTAAGATTAACAAAAAAGCCACTGTCGAACTTCTGCTAAAAGTTGCAGAGATATCAGAAAAAGAACCAATTAAGGAAATGGACTTAAATCCCGTTTTCATAAATGAAGAAGGTTACACCGTCGCAGACGCTAGAATTATTATCTACAATCAAAATGAAGTAAAAAGAAAAACAAGAACAAAAACAAGACGAATTGAAGACATAAGCTTTATTTTCAATCCAAAAACCGTTGCAGTAATTGGAGCTTCCCGTATAGATGGAAAACCCGGAAATACAATAGTTAGAAACTTGGTAAATCTAGGATTTAAAGGAAAAATTTTTCCTATAAATCCTAATACCGATGAAGTGCTTGGGATAAAATGTTATCCATCCATTCTCGATGTTGAAGAAAGGATAGATGTGGCTATTATTGCAATCCCTTCAAAGTATGCAGTTGATGCTGTAGAGCAATGTGCTAAAAAAGGTGTTAGAGGTATCATAATTATCAGTTCCGGATTTTCTGAAGGATGGAGCAAAGGTGAGGAAATTGAGAGGGAAATTTTGAGAATAAGCAAAAAAGCGGGCATGAGAATTATTGGACCAAACACAACGGGTGTTTTTAACAGCTACAGTAAATTCACTTCTTCATTTGCTTTAATTCCTGAGTTGAGAGTGGGGAACGTTGGAATAATTGCTCAGACAGGACTGTTTGTGGGTGTTTTACTTGACCAAATCTTGTCTGCACACAGGTTTGGCATAAGCAAAGTGATAGGTTTGGGAAACAAATGTGATGTTGATGAATGTGAAGCTTTATCCTATCTTTTGGATGATGAAAAAACGAAGGTAATAGGTATGTATTTGGAAGGAATAAACGATGGCTATACTCTTTTTGAAATGTTAAAAAACTCTAACAAGCCTATTGTTATTCTAAAATCTGGAAAAACGAGGGCAGGAATTAAGAGTGCTATATCACACACCGCTTCAATAGCTGTAAGTGATGAGGTGTTTAACGCATTGGTAAAACAAACTGGAGCGATAAGAGTAAACGATTTTGAAGAATTTATAGATACTCTTAAAGCCATATCTCTTCTACCATCTCTTTTATCATCTCCCGAAAGCAACATTAAAGGCAAAAGAGTTGGAGTGATACACTATACTGGGGCTGGATGTGTGACAACAGCAGACGCAATTGAAGAGAACGGTTTGTTAATCTCCAGATTAGAGGAAAAAACGTTGAAAGAGTTAAGAAAGATATTCCCCGAATGGCATAGGATCAACAATCCAGTTGACTTGTATCCTGCTATTGAAGAGGTTGGGGCAAATGAAGCTTACAATACCGCCATCGAATTGCTCATTAGAGACAAAAACGTTGATTGTTTAATCGTTGTATTGTGGGCATCAAAAAGTTTTGAGACACCAAAAATCGACTTTAAGCTTTTGAGAAGACTGAAAGAAAAACCAACAATATTTTGTGTGGAAGGTGATGTTGAGGTTTGCTACAAACTCTCAACCAAAATTGAGGAAAATGGTTTTCCTACTTACAGTTCAGCAGTAAAGGCAGCCAAAATTTTAAGCATTATCTCAAAATTAAAGAGATTAAAAAGGTAAATAAAAAATAAATCTAAATTACACCTTTTTCTTTTAGCTCTTCAAGTTTTTTATTTCCAAATCCTAGATACCTCAAATATATCATGTTGTTATCCGCACCAACCGGTCTGCAAGCCCATTTTATTCTTCCTGGTGTTCTTGACATCGATTTAAAACTTGAGTTCTGAATCAGAAGCTCTCCATAATAGGGGTCATTAAGCTTTACAAACGTTTTTCTGAGTTTCCAATGTTCTCTTTCAAGAACTTCCTTTGGCGAGTCTAGTCTTCCTGTAACGACCGTTCCGGGTTTGGTTTTATCAGCATTGTACTTGTTACACATCTCTAAAAGCTCATCTGAGGTGTAGTTTTGCGTAAATTTCTCAATTTCGTGCTGAATGATCGGCTGATTTTCTGGTGTCAGTCTATCCTTTATTGTTGGAAACCTCTCTCTAAGGTCTGGTCGGTTCATTATGTTTGTTACACCTTCCCAATTTGGATCAGTGAATCCAGACATGAAAACGTAGCCATCTTTTGCCTTAACGTATGTATATGGAAACACTGCATAGTCGAAGTTTCCAGCTCTAATCATTTTTGTTCCGGTTTCATGGAAGAATTGTATCACATAGTTCGACATTGCCATTAGCCCCTCAGGTGGTGAGGCATCTATAAACTGCCCCTTGCCAGTTTTTCTTTTATAGAACATTGCAATGAGTATTCCTAAGGCTGCCCAAGCTCCACCAGCATACCATCCCATCCAATTTCCATGCTTTAGTGGTTTTTTGTACTCTTTCGGCACTTCTGGATCTAGCTCAGGTTCCCCAGTAATTGACATTATAACCCCCCTCGCTTGGACAGTAATGTCATAATCTGGTTTGTTTGCGTTTTTCGTGCACTCATGCCCAAACTGTCCGTAGGTATATATTGCTGCGTAGATCAATCCGGGGTTTTCTTTACTAAGATCTCTATATCCAATATTCAGAGAATCCATGTATCCTGGTTTATAAGTCTCAATTAGAACATCAGCTTTCTTAACAAGTCTTTTAAATATCTCCCTTCCCTCCTCCGACTCTATGTTTAGTGTGATGTGATACTTGTTTCGCCCCTCAACTATGTACGCCAATCCCGTGTCTTTTATCATGATACCGTATGGAGTCATTTTTCTAGCAATATCTCCTTCTGGGGGTTCTATTCTGATAACTTCTGCCCCCATTTCTGCAAGTATTGATGAACAGAACAAACCAGCAAAGTTACCATAACTTATGTCTATAACAACCATATCATCAAGAGCTTCGGGTTTTTTGTAGATTTCATCGGGATTTGTTTCCTTGTATGCCCAATGGGCATAGTCCTTTACGGGAATTACTCCAACAATCTTGTCTTCTTCCATATCATCACCCCACTTATCGCCTCATGGGAAGAACCTTCCTCTTTCACCGTCCCAATCTGGCGGTGGACACGTCATCGGTTTACTTTCATCCCATTTGAACAAAACTCCCTCCTCCTCAAGTTTCCTGACCTCTTCGATTGTGAGTCCAAGAACCTTTGTGAAGACGTATTCATTATCAAATCCAATTGGTCTTGCACCCCATTTTATCCGTGAGGGGGTTTCGGACATTCTAGGTGGATAGCACGGTTCGACCATATCTCCATACAACGGATCTTCGTATTCGAATATTGCTTTTCTTTCTCTATAATGCTCACTGTAGTAGGCATCCTGAACATCAAGAATTGGAGATGCTGCAAAACCATATTTTGCCCCTAACTCGTCAATTTCTTTAACAGTCTTAGTCTTTGCCCATTCAGCTATTTCTTTTAACAATCTAACAGCATTTTCTTCTTTAAGCCTTTCTACTGGGTCTTTGTATTTTTCAAATAAATCGAGTCTACCCATTGCCTTACACAAACCGTAAAATTCCTCCTCTTTGAAAGCAGCAATTGCTATCCAGCCATCTTTGCATGTAAACATATCAGATGGGCATATTGCCAAATCCCGATTTCCAGCTCTTTTTCTATCTTTTCCAGTTTTAAATACATAAAGCCACGTCCAATCGAGCCATCTTATCACGTTCTCAGTTTGCAGATAATCTATAAATTGGCCCTCTCCAGTTCTCTCCCTATAATTCAGAGCAGCCATAACAGCAATAGCCCCCATTAAACCACCGATCCAGTCGGCAATCCATACACCTGATTTTATCGGACCTCTTTCAGGGTAACCTGTTATCGCTGACAAACCTCCTTGAGACTGGGCGATCGCATCATAAGATGTCCTTCCAGCCCATGGTCCCCAGTGACCAAAGCCTGAAAGGCTTAGATATATCAACTTTGGATTGACCTCTTTAAGCTCTCTATAACTTAAGCCCCATTCGGCCATTCTTCCTGGCGCTAGATTTTCTACAACAACATCTGATTTCTTAACCAATTCTAAAAACAACTCTTTTGCTTTTGGATGTCTTACATCCATTCCAACCCAATATTTGTTGTGATTTTGCTCTTGCAACCCTGGAGACATGTTTTTATAAAGGTATGCAAAAGGTGTCACGTATCTCATGGTGTCTCCATCTCTATCTTCAAAAAAGATTACTTCTGCTCCGAATTCGGCTAAATAATCTACTGCAGCAGGTCCAAGAACAACATAAGTCATATCCAAAACTCTGATCCCCTTTAGAGGCTCTGGCTTATCAAAGATCTTTTCTGGATCCATCAGTTTCTTTATAAACTCGGTATATGGTAATTCATCTATGTCCTCCATTTTCCCACCTATTTGAAATTATTTTTAAGTAAGTTTTTTCAGTAGCCAATTTAAATGTTTTTCCATTTTGTTTTCGAGAATTTTGGGGAGTAAACACTACAATAGTTTTTATTTAATATTAGATATTTTTGAATGCTTACAAGCTTGAATTTGCCATCGGTTGGTTTTCAGATTATAAGATAAATTATTAATAGCCTCCTCAACAAATGAAATTGGTGAAGTGTGATATATGCGGGAAAAAGGAATATTTGCCATTTGTATGTAAGTACTGTGGTGGTACATTCTGCAGTGAGCACAGACTGCCTGAAAAACACAATTGCATAGGCTTTAAAAAGGATGAGTACTGGAATGTGCCCGTCAAGGTTAAAAAAGAGGATAGAAAAAAAGTTAAGGTCACTTTACCAGACATAGCGTTTCCACAGCCAAAGAGGGGGTTGGCAGGTTATGGGTACAACAATCTGATTTTGGCTTTGTGTACAATTCTATTCTTTGCTTCAATTGTTGTTGGTAGGGGTTTGGTGGCTAAGTACTTGGCATTTGATCCAGTAAACTTTGTTGTACGCCCATGGCAAATATTTACAAGCATGTTTTTGCATGTTGACTTTGATCACTACCTCATAAACATGATAGTACTGCTATTTTTCGGAACGGAATTGGAGAGAAGAGTTGGGAGTAACAGGTATCTCAAAATTTTTGTAATCTCTGGTTTAGCTGGAAATCTAGCATATTTGGCTTATGCTTATGCCACATACAGTCTGTATCCAGCTTTGGGAGCTTCAGCAGCCATATTTGGTGTTATGGGGACGTTGGCAATAATAGCACCTGAAATAAGGGTTTTATTGTTCTTTTTTATCCCACTTAGAATTCGGGATGCAATAATTCTCTTTGCCCTAATTGATATAGTTGGAGCTATCCTAAGGACTGACAACATCGCACACATTGCCCATTTGGCGGGTTTATTCGTTGGGCTGTATTACGGTAAAAAATTGAAAATTTTAAGGAGAATTTACTAAATGGTTAGGCAAAAAAACAAACGTTTAAAACCAACATTTTGGATTGAGAAAGAGAGGTTTGATGGTAAAATAGTGGATTGTTTGACGGTAATCCTCAAAACAACTGGATGTTATTGGGCTAAAAAAAGCGGTTGTTTGATGTGCGGCTATATAGCAGAGTCTTACCCATCAAGTTACGACGAATTGGTTGAGCAATTTGAATTTGCTGTTAGTAATAAAAATTTCCAAGTTCTCAAAATCTTTACGTCTGGTAGCTTCTTTGATGTTAGAGAGATTCCAGAGAAGTTCAGGAAGTACGTTTATTCCAAGGTAAACAAAATGGGTGTTAAAAAGCTAATTGTTGAGAGCAGACCAGAATTCGTAACGCAAAAAATCATTAATGAGCTATCAAATCTTGAATTTAGTATGGAAGTTGGTATTGGATTGGAGACTACTAACGATTTTGTAAGGGAGCATTGCATCAACAAGGGTTTTACCTTCAAAGACTTTGAGAGGGCAGCTAAACTGTTAAAAGAGAATGATGTAAGGGTTAAAGCTTATTTGTTGCTTAAACCACCATTTTTGTCCGAAAAAGAGGCTATTGAAGATGCTATAAACTCAGCATTGAAAATAAAGGGTTTAGTTGATGTTGTCTCATTAAATCCAACGAATGTACAGTCAAACACATATGTCGAAAAGTTGTGGAAGCTGAGATTGTATAGACCTCCGTGGCTCTGGAGCGTTGTTGAAGTGTTAAGACAAGTGAGCAAGAAAAAGATAGACATCATCTCAGACCCTGTTGCAGCGGGAAAGGTTAGAGGTCCGCACAATTGTGGTAAATGTGACAAAGAAATTGCAAAAGCTATTAGAGATTTCTCGCTGTATCAAGATGTTGAACTTTTAGATTTGGATTGTAATTGCAAAGAGTTGTGGAAAAGGGTTGTGGAGCTGGAAAACTATTCGAGGACACCTCTGGCAGAGTAGTCAAACAAACCCAAAATTTATGATTAAAAATAATCCTAAAATTGCAAAAATCGAAGCCAATTCGTTCATCAACAGCAAAATCAGCGTAAGTCTGACTCCAAAAGAACCAAACAACGAGATGTTTACGGGCATTGAAAACCTCAGGCTCTCAACAATTCTGTGTAATGCTGAAGCTATCATTAGTAAGAGTAGGGCACTCTTACCATCTACTTCGTTTGTGGCTATTAAAGAACCGGCAACACCAAGTCCAGCAATTGTACTAGTTGTTCCGGTAACAACTATGAGAAGGTGAGCAGTCTCAATGCTGATTTGTGAAACGAGTGAATTAAAGCTAAGGTCTATCAGCAACATAGCCAAAAAAATGCTCGGTACTAAGATTGACAAAACTTTAAAGAATTGTTTGAATGCATCAAGCATGCTGTTTTTTAATGAAACGTTTGTGATGTACTCCAAAACCCCACCAGCCAAGTACTTTCTATCCAAGAACACACCGATAAGAGCAACCATAAACTTCGATAGAACTTCTAACAGCACGTAAATTATGCCAAGTTTCAATCCCAAGACAGAGATGGCAACGGGTGCAAGTAAAAGCACTACAACCCGAACACCCATTGGGAACATACCAACTATTGAGGCGATTACAACTTCCTTGTCTTCTATTAATCTTTTCTTGTACATGTCTGCAAGTATTGATAACGCCGTTACTTTGTGTGCAAAAAAAAGCTGCAACAGCAATGCCACTCTTTAGATTAGCAAATGATGTTAATTTTATTATCTTGTTGTTTACTCTTTTAAATTGAGGAAGAGAATACAACAAATTGGCTATGAGCATTCCAACAAACATTGTAGGCACAATCAATCTAAGAATCGCTATCGTATCCAAAACAACTTTTTCCAGATCCAACCTCTCACCTACTCCACACCAATATCTGTGAATAAAAAATTTTTTAAATTTCGACTTTTTTAATAAGATTTATTAGATTATTATTTAAAAGTATTACAAATCGAAAGTTTTATGCGTATAGTGTGAATGTGGCTATGGTTTCAGAGGACATCAGTGAACTACCCCTCGCTCACGCAAGGGGCTACCTGCTTCTCAGGGAGAACTTGCCCTGCAATACCTCTATTGCAGAGATAACGCAGGGTAGAGGTTCTCCCTCCACAGGCATTCGGGACTGTCCCAGCCCCACATTCAGGATGTTCAGGGAGGCGTTGTAGTCTCTGTCCGCCTCCCATCCACATTGACATTTGAATACTCTATCACTTAACTTCAAGTCCAAAACGTTACCGCACTTAACACATCTTTTGGATGTATTAGTGGGATTTACCTTAACTACTCTCCTCCCAGCTCTTTCAGCCTTGAAGGAGAGTAGCTGGATGAATTTAGACCATGATGAATCAAGTATATGTCTGTTCAAAGTTGATGATTTACCGTTTTCAACCAAGCCTTTGACATCTAAATCCTCAACAACTATTACATCGTAATTGTTCACGTAGTATCTACTAAGCTTGTGGAGGAAATCGTTACGCTGATTTTCCAGCTTCTCGTAAGCCTTAGCCAGTTTAATCCTTGCTTTTTCCCTGTTTTTGGAGGTTTTTTGTTTTCTTGATAGTTGTTTCTGCAATTTCTTGATTTTGTTTAGGGTTCTGTCCATGAATCTGGGGTTTTCAAAGTAATTTCCATCCGAATCCACGCAGAAGTGTTGAATACCAACGTCAATTCCAACTACTTTGCCAGTCGGTGGCAATACTTGTTCACCAACCTCAGCTTGCACAATAGCATACCACTTACCCGACTTCTCCCTCTTCACGATCACTCCCTTGATTTTACCCTCGATAGGACGGTGTAACTTAATGGGAATTTCGCCAACTTTGGATAGAACAAGTTTTTTCCGCTGAAAATCAATCTTAAAACCAGACTGGTTGAAGTTCATGGTTTTGAAAGAATTTCCAGTCTTGTATCTTAATTTACCGACTTTCTTTCCGTTCTGTTTGAGCTTTGATAAGGCTTTTATGTTTGACCACAACTGATAATTCACCATCTGCAAAACCTTGGAATAGACTTTGTTTAATTCTGGTTTCCCTTTCTTAAGTTTGAGGATTAGAGATTGTGTATCTGTTTGCCTTAGCTTCCTTCCATCCTCCTTAGCTTTGTTGATTTCTTCGAGTAAGCGATTGTACAGCCAACGACATAGCCCAAGCTGTTCTTGCAATTTAGCCTGAACAGTTTTCGATGGGTGTAAGCGGAATTTGTAACTAATCAGCATCGTTTTCACCCTGTGATTCTACATATCTTTTCAGAGCATCCAACGTTACTTGTCCGCTCGTTGCTAAGAAATAGGAAGGTGACCAGAAAACGTT
>QMZC01000088.1 GCA_003662995.1 Archaeoglobales archaeon | reverse complement strand
CTCTTGTGTCTTACAATGTACCTTATCTTCCTCTCTGTCAATCTGCCGTAACCCATCAGTTGTTTGAGGGTATTTAAAGTCAAATTTTTTGGGACTATACACTCACTTATATATTCCAAAATCAATTATTATTTAGCAAAGACGTGTCAACGCATGTAAGCACAAAAGAAAGGGCCCGGACCGGGATTCGAACCCGGCTCCTGGGATCCACAGTCCCAGAGGATGACCACTACCCCATCCGGGCCATTCGATTAAATCATTTTAGCCTCTAAGTATAAATTTTTTGATGAGGTATATATAACTTACAATAACAACAACTTGTGTAAAGTTGGTCAAACATACTCAAACTCTCCACCACTCTCCTTTAAAATCATTAAATAGATTAAATAACTCAGCTTGTTCATCCACTCAACAAACGGCTTGGAAACCAAGCCTTTTTTGTATAACCTTACACACCATCTCTCTGCTCTCCTAACAACTGCTCTTGCTACGCTTAGATTGGCTGTAGCTTCATCTTTTTCGAGAATTATGAACTTCTTTGGCTTTTCAACCACTTTTTCAAACTTTTTGATGATATTCATCATTTCATCAAAATCCTCATCGCTAAAAACATTCTCCTTTGAAACGATCTCCATTCCAGCTTTGAACATCTTTCTTTGGATAAATGCCAAGGTCTCTTTAACCATCTCATCTTTCGCATGGATTTTGGCAAGTCCAATAAAAGCGTTAGCCTCATCTACACTCCCAACAGCCCAGACGATATCGGAGTCTTTATTAACCAAGCTTCTGTCGAGTAGATGGGTTTGGGTTACGTCCTTCTTCATGTTTAGCCTTTGGTCAACATTTCCTTAACAAGCTTCTCAGCAGCAGTATGAGGGTCTAGTTCATTGCTAACAACTTTCTCAATTATCTCTTTGTAGTTGAACTTTCCAGCGGTAAGTTCTCTTTTGATCTCGTCCATTATCAGATCAAACAACTCCTTGCTCATCCTCTTCTTCCTTCTCTCCACTATTAAATTACTCGACTTCAAAAATTCGAAGTGATCTTCGATAGCATCAGCCAACTCCTTTATTCCTTCTCCCCTTTCGGCAATTGTAATGATTACCGGCGGAATCCATCCTTTTTTATGCAGTAACTCATAGATTCTTCCAGATTCAACTGCCATTTCGTCAGCATGTGTTGTTTTTTCAAGCAAGCTAACTGCCTCCTGATCCATCATTAGCATTGCTTTCAACCACTTCTCCGTCTTCTCCGCCCCGCCCAAATCAGCCTTGTTTACAACGTAAATGTCACCGATCTCCAAAATTCCAGCTTTGTTAATCTGTATGTCATCTCCAGTTTCTGGCATCATTATGACTATTGATGTGTCTGCCACTTCTATAATGTCAACCTCACTCTGCCCAGCACCAACAGTCTCAATTAAAATGACATCGAAACCAAAAGCATCCATAAGCCTCGCTACGTCACCTGTTTTCGCTGCTAATCCACCTGCTCTACCTCTTGAGCTCATACTCCTGAAGAATATGCCTGGGTCAACCCACAGTTGCTTGCTCGAATCGAAGCCATCCATTCTCAGCCTATCGCCAAGTAATGCCCCACCAGTAAATGGAGAGCCGGGATCGACAGCTATAATTCCGACTTTTTTGTCTCTTTTTCTAAACTCTTGGGTTAATTTGCTAACAATCGTACTTTTACCAACTCCTGGGAATCCTGTCAATCCGACAATGTGAGCTTTTCCCGTCTTGTTGTATATCCTTTTTAAAACTTCTTTACCCTCTGGATAATCATTCTCAACATAGGTTATCGCTCTAGCCAAAGCCCTCTTATTACCACCAAATATCCCCTCTACGATCTCTTCAACTTCCATAAATCCACCTTAGGCTGTTTTCTTCAATCTTGCCTTTTCCTTCTTTTTTGGCACCATCTCTTTAATGAACTCAACAATCTCAGCTATTGGAGTGCCGGGTATAAAAATCCCATCAACACCCTTAGCCTTCAACTCGTCAAACTCATCCTCAGGAATTATTCCTCCAACCAAGATGACAATCTCATCAGGATCGCCGCCATACTCCTTAATGTAGTTGATGACCTTCGGCACTAAAGTCATGTGAGCACCGCTGTGCAAGCTTATTCCAACAACATCAGCATCCTCCTGTACAGCAGCCATCGCAACTTCTTGTGGTGTTCGATGCAATCCTGTGTAGATAACTTCAAATCCAGCATCCCTCAAAAACCTCGCTACAACCTTTGCCCCTCTATCATGCCCGTCTAAACCAACTTTTGCTACGAGAACCCTGATCTTTCTCATTATCACACCTCCTACCGTCAAGTTAAAAAATTAGATAATTATGGGCTTCTTGTACGTTCCGTAAACCTCCTTCAAAACACCCATTATTTCTCCAACGCTCGCATAAGCCTTAACAGCCTCAAGAATTGCTGGCATAACGTTTTCATTGTTTTCTGAAGCGTTTCTTATCCAGTCCAACGCATCCTTAACGGCTTTGTTGTCCCTCTCAGCTTTTACCTTCTTTAGTCTTTCAATCTGTTTTCTCTGCACTTCAGGATCTACTTTTAATATCGGGATTTTGAGCTGCTCTTCAATCGTATACTTGTTCACACCAACTATGATTCTCTTGCCCTCCTCAACCTCCCTCTGGAATGAAGCAGCAGCATTCGAAATTTCCTTGATGAAGAAACCAGTTTCAATTCCTTGTAATACACCTCTCAAAACGCTACCTTCACCCATCTTCCTAATTCTTTCAATGTAATTCCAAGCCAACTTTTCCATCTTATCTGTCAGCCATTCCACATAGTAGCTCCCAGCTAACGGATCTATCGTGTCTGGTATGCCACTCTCAAAGGCTATGATTTGTTGTGTCCTCAAAGCAACCCTAACAGCCTCCTCACTTGGCAAAGCCCATGCCTCATCAAAGCTGTTTGTGTGCAAGCTTTGTGTCCCACCAATAACTGCAGCCATCGCTTGGATTGTCGTCCTTACTATGTTGTTCAAAGGTTGCTGAGCAGTCAAACTACAACCAGCAGTCTGTGTGTGGAACTTCAACCACCATGAACGCGGATTCTTAGCCCCGTACTCATCTCTCATTATCTTAGCCCACATTCTCCTTGCCGCCCTAAACTTCGCTATTTCCTCAAAGAAGTTGTTGTGGGAGTTGAAGAAGAAGCTTAGCTGTGGTGCTAATTTGTCGATGTCTATACCTCTCTCTATTGCCGCCTCTACATAAGCCATTCCATCGGCAATTGTAAAGGCTAATTCTTGAACTGCAGTAGAGCCCGCTTCCCTTATGTGGTACCCAGAAATGCTAATTAGGTTGAATTTAGGAACAACTTCAACACCCCACTCAAATATGTCCGTAATTATCTTTATTGATGGTTCAGGCGGTAAAACTAAGGTGTTCTGGGCATGGAACTCCTTAAGCATGTCGTTCTGAATAGTCCCCCTTAACTGCTCCCTTGGCACACCCTGCATGTCCCCAATTGCAACGTACATCGCCAAGATGATGCCAGCAGGCGGATTTATTGTGAATGATGTGGAAACCTTATCCAGTGGAATCCCATCAAACAGAATTTCGAAGTCTTTTAGCGTGTCAATTGCAACGCCAACCTTACCGACTTCTCCGTCAGACAACGGGTCATCACTGTCTAACCCCATTAGTGTTGGGAAATCAAAGGCTGTGCTTAATCCAGTTTGTCCCTCCTTTAACAACAGCTTCCATCTCTCATTTGTGTCTTCAGCAGTCCCAAAACCTGAAAACTGTCTCATCGTCCATAATCTACCCCTATACATCGTTGGATATACGCCCCTTGTAAACGGATATTCGCCAGGATAGTTTATGTCCCTGATGTAGTCCAGATGTGCTATGTCTGCTGGATCATAAACGTTTTTTATTTCAACCCACGACAAATTTTCAAACTTTTCCTGCCTTTCACCACCTTTTTTCATGAAAGGTTCTAAACATGACTTTTCCCATTCTTGCCTTTTCTCCTTAATTTCCTTAAGCTTCTCCTCATCAAACATGTTTATCACCACCGTTAATAAGAGAGGATTGAGGTTTATGATTTTTAATCTTAACTATTTGTTACGTTATAAATCATTGGGATAGTCAACTATTACTTTAATGTATGGTCAAGTGTAAAATATAATAAGTGTAGAACATAAATTAAACCCCCAACCAATATTCGGTTTCACACAAACTTTGCGGAAACTGAAAAGATTTATATTGGATTTGTTTTAGCATTAATATGGATGTCAAAGCTAAAAAAACACTTCTCTGGGATGCTTTTGAGGAGTTAAAAAATAAGTGGAGTTTGGATGAAAGAATGTTGGAGAAGTTAGAAACAGAAGAACCGACGATTAACGGGTTGCCAGAAAGCAAGATTAAAGACTTGTACGAAATCAAGAGCAAATACCAGCTTGATGACATCGATTTTCTGTTCATAGTTGGAGCTGCAGTAGGTTTTTACAGCGGTCAGAAAAACGTTAAAGATGTTATAAACAAGAAAATAAGCGAGGTTAACGACTTTGTAGAATCATTGTTAGGAAAACCATGAGGTTGGCTTATAAAATAGCTTACTTCGGCTTAAATTTTCACGGGAGCCAATATCAGCCCAACGTAAGGACTGTTGAGGGGGAGCTGTTTAAGGCGTTTGAGAAGCTGGGGATTGATGTTAAAAAGTCAAAATATAAGTGTGCTAGTAGAACAGATGCTGGGGTGCATGCTTTCAGCCAAGTTATAGCGATAAATGCAAAGGAAATAATACTACCAAGGATGTTGAATGGTAATTTGCCAGAAGACCTTATGGCTTGGGCTTGGGCTAAGGTTAAGAGCAACTTCGATCCAAGAAAGGCTGAAAGTAGGCGTTACATGTACGTTTTGCCTGCCAAAAATTACGACATATCGGCGATGAGAAAAGCCACAAAACTGCTCTTAGGCACACACGACTTTTGCAACTTCACAAGAGGATTTGGTGGAGAAGAGAGTTGTGTAAGAACGATATACAATGTGGAATTAAGAATAGACAAGGATTTTGTTATTTTTGAGATTGAAGGAAATGCGTTCGCATGGAACATGGTGAGATGCGTTGTAACTGCTTTGGAGGAGATAGGTAACAAGCATAGAGACATTGAGTGGTTTGAGAAGATGTTGGAACCTGAAAGGCACAGGGAAAGAATTGAGCCCGCTCCCCCCTACGGTTTGGTTCTAAAAGATATAAAGTACAAAGACGTTGAGTTTGAAGTGGACGAATACGCTTGGAAGATGCTACAGAATAAAATACTCAAGAAGGTTAGGTACTATGGGGCTATTTACAAGTTACTATCCTCTTTTATTGAAGGAAGATAGTGCTGAAGATTTTAAAGATTAGTGTATGTGCTTCTACGATGCTCGAATTACTCTATCACTGTCCCAATTCCGCTAACATCTCCTTCAATAACCTTTTTTATGTTTTCAGGCTCACCCAAAAATATTATAGTTTTGATTTTGCTTCTTTCAATTATTTTTGCAGCAAGTAGGTCAATCACGTTGCTACTTCCCGCCCTAATCTCCCCTCTTCTAACAATCTCAACCAGTTCATTAGCCTTTAACCTTTCAAATCTTTTAGCATTCTTATTTTTTCTAGGGTCTTCAGAATAAACACCATTGACTGAGGTGGCGTTTAGCAGCAAGTCCGCCCCTACAAACTCTGCTAATAAAGCGGCTGTTGCATCTGTCGTGTGTCCAGGAAACGTTCCACCCATCACAACTATCCTGCTCATCTTAGATAGTTCATAAGCTTCAACAAAATCCTTAGGCACTTTTTTTACAGCATCTTTTAGTGTTGAGATTAGCAGCATTGCATTTAACCTTGTAACCCCAATACCAATGTAATCGCAAAACGTTTCATCGGCTCCAAGCTTTCTAGCTTTGTTTATGTATTCTCTCGCTGTTTTACCACCACCAACAACAACGAAAAGTTTTTCACAGTTAATTTCCTCAATAGCCTCAGCAAATTTCTTTATTCTATCAACGTCACCAAAAACTGAACCGCCCAGTGATAGCACAATCTTCATCGTTTTTTTTATAACCAATCATTTTAAATCATTTCCGCTTGTTTAAGAATTGCAGTTACTCTTTTATTTCCAATCACCAATTGGCATCAAATGGATGTAAGTGTGATGGAGAGGTTTTATTCGAAGATTTTTACAACACCGAGAAAGAGGTATTCAGTGGCATTGGGTGTTGTTACAATCGTTTTTGCATCAATTTTAAATGGAGTGTCATCAAAAACCTTTTTTGCCCAACGCTACTTCTTCTTAGGATTTTTTATTATTATAGCTGTCTTAATTCTCGGCAGATTTATCAACTTGGCATTCAACAATAGAAGAGCATTCTTCTTAGCTTTACTAATTCTAATCTCAATAGAGTTCTTTGACATAGTTGTAATCCATGCGGGATTTCCAAATCTAATTGTTGTTGCACCTGCATCCATAGCATCTCTCCTAACAATTACATTCTATTTCACTTCCGAAAGCGGAGAAAAAAAGGTATGTTTTTTGAGTTTTTTGATGTTAATGTTGTTTTACCCAATTAACTATCTCTACTCTTTCAACGCCCCCCACAGATTTGTTGCTTACTTCTTAGCAAGCTCTATTGGAGTTATCATCGGATACCTCTACATCAAATACCTTGACAGAGACTTCGGATTTAACATCAAGGAGTTTCTAAAAGCTTTTCTGCTGTTTTGGTTAACTACAAATCCCGCCTACTTTGAAAAGAAGCTTAAGAAAATTAGTGTTAAAAAAATGGGTTGGATAAGATGCTTAACAATTGGCGATGTTAAACTGATCTCCACATCTTTTCATCCCGGTCCCTTGAGAAACATTGGAGGAGCTAAAATTGTTGAAAAAATACTCGAAAGGGGAAAAACAATGTACTTGCACTCCGCAACCACCCACGACAACAATTTGGTTAGTAAAGAGGAGGTTGAAAGGGTTGTTTCACAGATCGACTGTGATGGGTGTGTAGTTGAGGCAAAGATGCCCTACATAATCGAAGGAAGCAAATTTAAACTAATAGTTTTTCCGTTCAGTGAATTCAATTTAATCATAATTAGTGGAAAGGAGAAAATAGATGATCTACCTTCGGAAATACAGGAGTTTGCTGAAGAATTCGGTGATGCTTGGATAGTTGATGCCCATAATTCGTTTGAGGGAGAGTATGAAATAAAAGAGGAGGACGTTAAAGAAATCAAAGGTTTAATTAAAAAGGCTATGGAAAAAAGCAGTAAACTTTCAAACTTAGAATTTGGCTTTGCAAAAAAGAGGGTTGAATCCAAAAATATATGCGGATACTTGGCTTTGCTATTACTTGATTATGAGGGTAATAGATACGCAATACTAATGATAGATTCAAACAATATAAATAAAAACTTTAGAATTAAAATTGAAGAATATTTATGGGAAAAAAATTACTATCCTATTGTTGTTTCTACAGACAATCACTCGAAGACTGGTGTTTCGCCCAAGATTGGATATAAACCAGCAGGGGATGACGATAGTGATGTAAAAGCAGTTTTTGATTTTCTAGATTTTAGTTTGAAATCCATTAAAGAATTAAAGTCTGGTGAAATTAGATACAATAAAAAAGATGTTGTAGCAAAAGTTATGGGCGCTAAGTTTTTTGATGATTTAGAAAAAGCTTTCTTACAATTCGGACAAAAAGCCCTGTATCTCTTCATTCTTATAGTGTTTTTGCAAGCAATAACAGCAATCTTGCTGGGAATAGTCATTTTGTAGCATCTCAATCACTCATCTTCGCCTAATTTCGTTTCTTAACTCTCTGACCTCGTTTTTCAACAACATCATCTCTCTCCTCATTTCAGCATTGCCTTTAAACACGAACTCACTTATCACACCGAATATTAGAACTTGCAATCCGGATATTACCAACAAAGCCGTTAAGACTGCAAGCAACGAGTGGCTAACATCCTTGAACCACTCGACCGTTACGTACAAGCCCAAAAGGAATCCTGCAAAAATTAGTAGTGTCCCAACAAAATAAAAGTACCTTGCTGGACTGTAGCGTTTTATCAAGCTGTAAATTGTTGCTGCAATTCTAAATCCGTCTTTTATTGGATTTAATTTTGTCTTTCCACCCCTTTTTTTATAGGTTATCGGCACCTCCACAATTCTGAATCCCTTAGCAAGAGTTTCAACCGTCAATTCAGTTTCTATCTCGAATCCTTCCTTTTTAAGCTCAACGTTTTTGTAAACTTCCCTTTTTAAAGCTCTGTAACCTGACAAAATATCATGCAATTCGATGCCATAACTCAATCTAAAAAAAAAGTTTAGAAGTTTGTTGCCGATGAGATTTAACCTCGTGAAAGCTCCCCTCTCAAACCTCGCAAATCTGTTTCCAACAACATGGTCTGCAATACCCTTTTCGATTGGTTCAATCAAATTCTTAGCTTCACTCGGCAAGTAAGTCCCATCACCATCAACTAGCACGACTATTTCGTCATCCAATATCTGAAAGGCTTCGCTGACTGCCTGTCCCTTACCCTTTCCACTCTGCACAACTACCTTAGCACCTTTGCTTTTAGCGATTTCCCTTGTTTTGTCCATACTGCCCCCATCTATGACTAAAATGTTGTCAAATCCCTCTCTTATGAAACCGTCTATTACATCACCAATGCTATCCTCTTCGTTCAGTGTTGGGATGAGGATGCAGACGGACATTATATTCTCACGATCTTGATTATACTTGCAATGGGAATTGAATCTATCGTATCTGAACCCCTCTTGTCAACGATTACCGCAGCACACAAAACCTTACCATCCTTTTTATTAATGTGCTCAGCCACTTCTTCAATCGTTCTGCCCGTGGAGATTATGTCATCGATGATTACACACTTCTTTCCATCAACTCTGGCATAGTTCTCGCTAAAAACACCGCTGATGTGCTTCACATCTTTCTCCCACTTAAGTTTTTTTGGATAATATATGCTCAAATCTGTGTTTAGTTCTTCAGCAACTATGGTTGCCAGTGGAATTCCGCTCGTCGCAATTCCAACAACAACTTCTGGCTCTTGCTCAATCGTTTCTAATATCATGTCAACCATTATGTTGGCTATCTGTTTCATCCTGAATGGTGTTGCCAATTTCCTCCATTCGATGTAGATGTCTGATGGAGGTGCTAAGTCCTCCCTTGCCTTCGTTAACAACCACAATGCCGTCTCTCTTGATACATTCAACTCATCTGCTATCTCCCCAGTCGTTAAACCCTTTTCTTTCAGCTTTTTAGCCCTTTCAAACAAATCTTCTATTCTCTTCACTTTTTGACCCTCCTTAATATAGCTTCACTCCCACATACTGGGCAAACATCATCCTCAATTTTCCTACCACATCCTTTACATACTTTAACCCATTTAAAGGCTTTGGAGATTGTTTTTTGCACAACGTTCTCAAACCTAATTCCAAAGTACATTGCAAGGTTCTGAATTGAGTAGTCATCTGTCAGCAATACTACGTTGTTCTTACCATCCTTCTCAATCAACTCAATTGCCTTTGCAATGAGCTTTATGTCTGTTTTTGATAACCTATGTATGTCTCCAGTTTTTTTCGCTCCCTCAACAATTCTCTCAATGTACTTCTCTTCAACATCCTCAACTCTCAAGTTTAGCAAAGACAGATAGAATTTTGAGTCCTCATCCTTGATTTCCTCAATTACCTCTGGAATTGTTACCATGTTTTCATAGAAAGCTTTTCTAAGGAATATGACACCTGAGTCTATTACATAGGTTTCCACGTAGTAATCTTATAAGCAGTAAAAATAATTTTTCCTTTTAAGTTGGTTAAAAATATGTGGTTGGAGAACCCTAGCATCATCTACAAGGTGATGGGGAATAAAGTTTACCTGTTTTTAAACGGGACGATTTGTCTTAGTTTTCACTCATGTTTCCTCTCGTTTTACCTCTTTTCTTAAGATGCACAAAATACTTAAATACTTAAATTCACATATTTATGTGTATAGTCCCAAAAAATTTGACTTTAAATACCCTCAAACAACTGATGGGTTACGGCAGATTGACAGAGAGGAAGATAAGGTACATTGTAAGACACAAGAGAAGAGGAAAAACTAACAGAG